>NZ_PCZU01000090.1:68343-72395 GCF_002887785.1 Rhodococcus sp. ENV425 | reverse complement strand
CCCAGCGCGGTGCCGACGAGCGCGGTGCCGGGCCCGCGCACCGCGCGCACCGATCGTGGATCCGCTCCTCGAACGGGCCCATTACCCGGCCGCACCGCACGCACCTGCTCGGCCTCATCGCCGCCCACGCCTCCCGCCACTCACCGACTCGTGTCCGCTCCATCCTCGTCGGCGTCGGTCACGGTTCGGTCGCGGGGGGAGGTCGACGCTGTGGTCGCGCCCGGATTCGAGGCCCGCGTCCCGTCGAACAGGTGCGGTGGACGGAACCGGACACCGACACACGTCGCGACAGTTGTCGATGTCCGGGACCGTTGTCGGCGAGGGGCTCAGTCCACCTGCGGCGCCCACTGGACACCGTTGATGTGGGCGCCGCCGTCGACGAACAGCGTGTTGCCCGTCACGTAGCGGGAGGCGTCGCCGGCGAGGAACACCGCGACGGACCCGATGTCCTCGACCGGATCGCCGATCCGGCCCATCGGGTTGGCCGCCGCCGACGCGGCCGCCATCTGCGGGTTGGCCTCGGCCACCCGCCGGAACGCCTCGCTCTGCGCGCCCGGGCAGATCACGTTGCAGCAGATCTGCTTCGGCGCCCATTCCCGCGCGGCGGTGCGGGTGAGGGTGCGCAGCGCCTCCTTGGCGGCGTTGTACTGCACGGAGTACATGTGCGCGTTGACGCCGTTGAGGGAGCACAGGTTGATCACCCGGCCGGTGCCGCGACGCTCGAGTTCGGGCAGGGCGCGCCGCATCGCCCAGAACGCGGCCATCACCGCCATGTCGAAGCCGCCGCGCAGCTGCTCGTCGGTCATGTTCTCGAACCGGGCGTAACCGGAGCTGCGCCACGCGTTGTTGACGAGGATGTCGAGGCGGCCGAACCGCTCGACCGCGGCGTCGACCATCGCGTGGACCTGGCCCTTGTCGGTGATGTCGGTGCGCTGGAAGTGGGCGCGCACGCCCCACTCGTCCCGCAGCCACCGGGCCGTGCCGGCGCCGGCCGTCTCGTCGATCTCGGCGACGACGACGTCCGCGCCCTCCCGCGCGAACGCCGCGGCGATGCCCCGGCCGATGCCCATGCCGGCGCCGGTGACCAGCGCGACCCGGCCTTCGAGTGCTCCCATCGGTGTTCTCCTCCTAGCGGGGCCGCGGCACCGTCCTGTCGACGAACAGCCCCTCCACCGAGACACACAGCTGCCCGTCGGCCGTCGCGATGCTGCCGACGGTGCGGATCTTGCGGCCGTCGACGGAGACGAGCCGGCCGGTGACGACGAGCGGCTCGAACAACGGCGTCGGCCGGTGGTAGTTCGTGACGAGGTTCGCCGTCATGCCGGACTTGCCGCCCCAGGCGTTGGCGACGCCGAGCACGTGGTCGAGGATCAGCGCGGACACGCCGCCGTGCACGCACCCGGGCGGGCCCTGGTACGGCAGCGTGAGCGTGACGGTGCCCTGTACCGAGCCGTCCTCGAGGCCCTCGAGGACCAGGGGCGGCGCGATCGCGTTCTCGGGGCCGGTGACCGGGTCGTGCCGGGTGACACCCTCGCCGTTCCACATGTCGATCAGCCGCTCGGCGACGGCGGGTGCGTGCTCCTCGAGGTGGTCGGCGATGCTGTCGAGTTCCTCGGCGACGCGGTCGAGGTTGGCGTTGCCCCGGTCGGTGCGCAGCATGGCGTCGACCACGCGCCGCGCAGCGGCGGTGGCCCGGTCGACGGGTGCGTCCTGCGGCGCCGACGTCAGCACCGTGCGGTGCGCGTGGGTGGCGGCGGTGGGATGGGTGCCGGTCTTCACGAGCGGACCTCCATCGTGGCGTGGGTGAGGACGGGGGCGCCGTCGCGCTCCGGGCAGGTGGCGAGCAGCGTCAGCCGGTCGCCGTCGCGCCAGACGGCGGTCTCGAGGGTCTCGCCCGGGAACAGGGAGCCGGCGAACCGCACCGAGAAGTCCCGCACCGGGGTGGGATCGCCGTCGAGGATGCCGTCGACGACGGCCTTGCACACGATGCCGTACGACGCGAGGCCGTGCAGGATCGGCCGGTCGAAGCCGGCGGCCCGCGCGAACGCCGGATCGGCGTGCAGCGGGTTCATGTCGCCGCTGAGCCGGTACAGCAGCGCCTGCCGCGGGCTCGTCGGGGAGACGAGGACCGCGTCCGCCTCCCGATCCGGAATCGACTGGGCCGCTTCCGGTCCGGGCTCACCGCCGAAGCCGCCCTCGCCCCGGGCCCAGATCTGCATGCCGGTGGTCCACAGCGGGGCGCCCTCGGGGGTGGCGGCGGACTGCTCCAGCACGATGACCGCGGCCTTGCCCTTGTCCCACACGTGCGCCACCCGCGACGAGATGTGCGCCGTGCCGGAGGTGGGGATCGGTGCGTGCACCTGCAGCGACTGCCCGCCGTGCAGGATCCGGCGCAGGTCGATGTCGATGCCGGGCAGGTTCATTCCGGCCGGCTTCAGCGCGCCGGCCGAGATCCCCTGACCGGCGACCATTGCGAACGTCGGGAGCACGCGCAGGTTCTTCTCGTACACCCAGCTCAGCTCGGCCGGGTCGAGTCCGTCGCCCCCGGCGCCGAGACCGAGGTGGTAGAGCATGACGTCGCGGTCGGTCCAGATCGCTTCGCGCACCGTCGGTTCGGCGGACAGGGCGACGTTCGGGTCGATGGGCACGGTCAGTTCTCCTCTTCGTCCGTGGAACCGGCGCCTCGTTGCGTCGATGTCATCGCCGTGCTCACTTTCCGGGTTCGGGGTCGCGGGGCAGGCCGAGCAGCCGCTCGCCGATGATGTTGAGCTGAACGTTGGTGGTGCCGCCGGCGATCGACATGCACTGCGAGTTGAGGAACATCTGCGTCGCCGACCGGCGGTGCTGCCCGCCGAGCAGGGCGCGCGGCCCGGCCCAGTCCATCGCGACCTCCCACACCTGCTGGATGTGCTCGACGCCGAGCAGCTTCGCGACCGAGGACTCGGCTCCCGGCTGGGCCCCGGCGAGGGACCGCAGCGTGGTGCGCAGGCCCATCAGACCGCCGGTCTGGGCGTCGCACAGCACCTTTCCGAGCGTGGTGGCCTGCTCGTCGTCGAGGCCGCCGGGCAGTCCGGCCGCCAGCTCGAGGAGGGCCTCACCCCCGGAGCCGAGGGACGAGTCGTGCGAGAGGGAGACGCGTTCGTTGGCGAGGGTGGTGCGGGCGAGCTTCCAGCCGTCGCCGGGCTCGCCGACGAGGCAGTCGTCGGGGACGAACACGTTGTCGATGAAGATCTCGTTGAACAGGGCCTCGCCGGTGATCTCGCGCAGCGGGCGGATGTCGAGCCCCTCGCTGCTGCGCATGTCGACGAGGAAGTACGACAGGCCCTTGTGCTTGGGCACCGAGGCGTCGGTGCGGGCGAGGCAGATGCCCCAGTGGGCATCGCGCGCCATCGAGGTCCACACCTTCTGGCCCTGCAGCACCCATCCGCCGTCGACCTTGGTGGCTTTGGTGGTGAGCGACGCGAGGTCGGAGCCGGCGCCGGGCTCGGAGAACAGCTGGCACCAGACGATCTCGCCCCGAAGGGACGGCGGCACGAACCGTCGCTGCTGCTCGGGGCTGCCGTGCGCGATGAGGGTCGGCACCACCCAGTTGCCGATGATCATGTCGTGCGGCGTCAGGTTCGCCGCGCGCAGCTCCTCGGCGATCACCAGCTGGGTGACGGCGTCGGCGCCCTTGCCCCAGGGTGCGGGCAGATGCGGTGCGGTGTATCCCTTCTCCGCGAGATACCGCGTGCGTTCGCCGCCGCCGAGGTCGACGGCCGGGGCGAGTTCGTCACGCACCCCGGTGCGGATCTGCTCCGCCTCCGGCGGCAGGTCGATGCCGAGGACGCGGCGGGCGCCGCGGCGGGTGAGATCGGTGACGCGCCGGCGCCAGGACGCGGTGGAGCCCAGCAGGATTCGCAGCGACTGTGCGCGACGCAGATACAGGTGCGCGTCGTGCTCCCACGTGTAGCCGATGCCGCCGAGGATCTGGATGCAGTCCTTGGCCACGGCGAAGGCGGCCTCGGGGGCGGTGGCGCCGGCGACGGCGGCCGCGAGGGACGCCTCGTCGG
>NZ_PCZU01000090.1:9185-68288 GCF_002887785.1 Rhodococcus sp. ENV425 | reverse complement strand
GGCGTCCCACGCGCACACGCGGGCCTGCTCCGCGAGCGTGAGCATGCGCGCCGCCCGGTGCTTGACACCCTGGAACTGGCCGATCGGGCGGCCGAACTGGCGGCGCACGGCGGCGTAGTCGGCCGCGGTGCGCACGCACCAGTCCGCGATTCCGGACGCCTCGGCCGCGAACAGAGTGGCGGCGAGGTCGGTGACCCGCTGCGGCTCGATCCGCAGCACGTCCGCCGCGGCGAGCGCGAAACCGTCCACCACGATCTGCGAATTGCCGCGCACCACATCGTGGCTGGGCAGGTCCTCGAGCTCGAGTCCGTCCCGGCGCAGCAGCACCCAGGCCCGGTTGCCGGCGTCCTCGGCGGCGACGAGCAGCAGGTCGGCGGTGTGGCCGCCGAGCACGTACCCGGACCGGCCGGACAGCGTGGTGCCCGAGGCGCCGCGCTCCACCCGCAGCGTGCCCGGGTCGAGAGCGATGCCGGCGAGCGTGGATCCGTCCGCGAGGCCGGCGAGCTCGCCGGTCCGGCCGGCGTCGCGCAGCACGGCCGCGGTCAGCACGGTCGGCAGGAACGGGCCCGGCACCATCGACCGGCCGAGTTCCTCGGTGACGACGGCGAGTTCGACGAGGCCGCATCCGGCACCGCCGACCTCCTCGGGAAGGTGCAGGCCGAGCACCCCGAGCTCGGCGAGCGAGCCCCAGAACGCCGGGCGGGTGTCGGCCTTGGCCTCGACGGCCTCACGCAGCACCTCGGGGGTGACGTGCCGGGCGGCCCAGCTCCGCACCGAGTCGCGCAGGTCGCGATCCTCGTCTGTCAGTCCAATGGTCATGTCGGCCTCGTGGATTCGATGGTGTGGTCAGATGCGTTCGATGACGGTGGCGGTGGACAGTGCGCCGCCCGCGCACATGGTGACCAGTGCCGTGGACCGGTCGGATCGTTCGAGTTCGTGCAGTGCGGTGGTGAGGAGCCGGGCGCCGGTCGAGCCGACCGGGTGGCCGAGGGCGATCGCGCCGCCGTTGACGTTGACCTTGGACAGGTCGGCGCCGAGCACCTGCGCCCACGACAGCACGACCGACGCGAACGCCTCGTTGATCTCGACGAGATCGATGTCGCCCAGCGTCATGCCGGCCTTGGCCAGGACGTTCCGCGTGGCGTCGATCGGGCCGTCGAGGTGGTAGTAGGGGTCCGACCCGACCATTCCCGAGGCGACGATGCGTGCGCGGGGCCGCAGGCCCAGTTCCTGTGCGCGCTGCGCGCTGGTCAGCAGGACGGCGGCGGCGCCGTCGCTGATCTGCGATGCCGACCCGGCCGTATGGATGCCGCCCTCCACGACGGGCTTCAGGGCGGCCAGCCCCTCGGCGGTGGTCTCGCGCAGGCCGCCGTCGCGGGTGACGACGGTGGTCTCCCCGGTGGGCACGCCGTCGGCGAGGACGGGCGCCTCGGTGGGCACGATCTCGCGGTCGAACCGGCCCTCGGCCCAGGCCCGGGCGGCGCGGCGCTGCGACTCGAGGCCGAAGGCGTCGGTGTCACCCCGCTTGATGCCGCGATGGGTGGCGATGCGCTCGGCCGACGTGAACTGGTCGCCCATGTCGATGGTCCAGTCGTCCGGATACGGGTTGCCGGTCTCCGGGGTGAGTGCCTGGCCGAGGAAGACACGGCTCATGGACTCGACACCGCAGCCGATGCCCGCGGAGATCTGCCCGGAGGCGATGAGGCCGGCGACGATGTGGACGGCCTGCTGGGAGGAGCCGCACGCGCAGTCGATCGATGTGGCGGCCGTGCCGTAGGGCAGGCCGGCGTGCAGCCACGCCTGCCGGGTGATGTTGTTGGACTGTTCCCCGGCCTGGGTGACACAGCCGCCGACGATCTGACCCACCTGGTCGGGGGCGAGGCCGGCGCGGTCGAGCACGGCGCGCTGTGCGGTGCCGAGCAGGGTGGCCGGGTGCAGACCGGCCAGGGCGCCCCGGCGGCGGCCGATGGGGGTGCGCGCCGCCTCGACGATGACTACCTCGGTCATGAACAAGCTCCTCGGACGTGAGTGCTGGGCTGGAAGGCAATCGGACGCGCCGACGGACGAACCGGGAACGCGTTCATTTTTGGAATGTATTCTATTCACTACGCCGAGACAATGGCCTGTCGGCGGCGAGGCTGCTCTCGCAATGAACTACCAGTATGCATGCGCACGTCGCGCAGCCGACCGGCCCGCGCGACCGTCGACGATAGAAGAATTCATTTCAGTACTGTGCGGGCACGGCGCCCCGGCGGGGACCGGCGCGGCCCGGCGTCAGGCGGACGGAGCGGGCCGCGCGTTCGACAGGCCCGCGAGCAGCAGCTCGCAGGCCACGCGCAGGTCCGACTCCGCATCCGGCACCGAGATCCGGCCGTTGAGACTCGACTGGATGATCCCGAACCACGCCTGCTCGAGCACCCGCACGAGCGTCGCATCCCGCTCGGTGACGTACTCGAGCCCGGCCGCGCGGTAGAGGACCTCCCGGAACCGGCGGTCGATCTTGGCGACGTCGGGGATGGCCGTGGCCTTGGCGGTGCTCGTGGACTGGATCATCGCCGCCGCCAGCAACGGCCGTCGCCGCAGCGCCCGGGTGGCCCGCACGAGAGCCTCGTAGATGGCCTCCTGCGGAGTCGAATCCGGGTTCGGGCGCTGGGTCATCCGATCGCTCATCTGCTCGATCTGGTCGACCATCACCGCCACGAACAGGTGCGTCTTGGACGGGAAGTAGCGGTACAGGGTGCCGATGGCGACGCCGGCCATCTTCGCGACCTCATGCATCTGCACCCGCTCGAGTTCCTTCTCGGTTGCCAGGCGCGCCGCCGCGTCGAGGATGCGGCCGAACCGTGCGCGCTGCTCGGCGGACGTCGGCTCCGCGGCGTCCCGCGCTTCGGCAACTCTCGGCACCGTGGTTCCTCCGTCGTCTCGTACCTGCGGCTACGCCGTGCCGCCCAGCGTCCCTCATCCTGCATCGCGCCGGCAGAAATCTTCCGCTCAGTGGGACCTGCCCTGGACTGTGCCGCACCCTTGCGTCCGGGTTCGACGTCCACGCCCAGGCCAGATGGAGGATACCGAACCGGGCGATCCCATGTGGTTGCGCGGCACGGTGCTTACTTGCGCGTGTTCCGACGCGCGCAGGAAGCATCGACGCGCGCGGGAAGGACCGGCTCAGACGAGGTTGTCCTCCACCGGCAGCCCGAACACGCCCCGGCCGTACAGGGCGAGGGCACGTTCGGGATCGTTGGCGACGTGCACGCTGCCGGCATGCGCGTCGCGCCACGCCCGCTCGACGGGGTTGCCGCGGCCGAGCGAGTTGCCGCCCGCGGTCTTGAACAGCAGATCGATCGCCTCGACGGCGCGCTCGGTGCCGCGCACCTGATCGCGGCGCACCCGCAGCCGCATGCTCGTCGGCAGCGGCTCCCCGGCCACGGCCAGCTCGTACAACTCGCGGATGTTGCGGTCCGTCTGCAGGATCGCCGCGTCGATCTCGGACGCGGCGCGGGCGACGGCGACCTGCGCGAACTGGTCCTCGGCGAACCGGCCTCCACCCAGGCTCAGGCGCACCCGGTCGCGCATCGCGCTCAGGTACTGCTCGTAGCATCCGGCGACCGTCCCGATGACCGGCGCGGCAACGGCGGTGGTGAAGACCGCCGCGAACGGCAGCCTGAACAGCGGCCCCGGGTTGACCTTGTGCCCGGGGGCCCGCAGCTGCGCGAGCTCGTAGTTGCGCACCGTCCGGTGGTGCGGGACGAACGCCTTCTCCACGGTGATCTCGTTGCTCGCGGTGCCGCGCATGCCGACGACGTCCCACACGTCCTGGATCCGGTAGTCGGTGCGCGGCACGAGCACCGTCATGAAGTCCACCGGCCGGCCCTCGGCCCCGACGACGAGCGCCCCGAGCAGCGCCCAGGACGCGTGTTCGCAGCCGGAGGAGAACCGCCAGCTGCCCGACAGCTCGAAGCCGCCCTCGACCGGGACGAGCTCGCCGACCGGTGCGTACGACGACGACAGGAGCGTCGACTCGTCCTGTCCCCACACGTCGTCCTGTGCCCGCGCATCGAACAACGCCAGATGCCACGAGTGGACGCCGAGGATCGAGGCCACCCAGCCCGTCGAGCCGCAGGCACC
This sequence comes from Rhodococcus sp. ENV425, assembly GCF_002887785.1. Classification (NCBI taxonomy): domain Bacteria; kingdom Bacillati; phylum Actinomycetota; class Actinomycetes; order Mycobacteriales; family Nocardiaceae; genus Rhodococcus; species Rhodococcus sp. ENV425. The sequence continues at coordinate 64,163 of NZ_PCZU01000090.1, read as the reverse complement.
CGAGATCGCCCGCACCACCTCGTAGAAGCGCACAGGGTTGCTCTCCAGACCACCGTGCCGGGCGGGCTGCAGCATCCGGAACACTCCCGCGGCGGCCAGGTCCTGGACGGTCTGGTCGGGCACCCGGCGCGTTTCGTCGACGCTGCGGGCGCGCTCCGCGATGGACGGCAGCAGCTCGCGGACCTTCGTCAGCACGTCGTCGGACATCGGTGTGTCTCCTTCGCGACCCGGACGGGTCACCGTGGCAGGAACAGGCACCCCATCCTGCGGTGCCGTCCGGATACACCGCCGCAGACGGTCCCGGACAGTGGGATGCGCTCCATCCCCGGTGAGCGGGCTCACCTAGCGTCGAGCACACGGTCGCAGGCGGCCACCGTCCCCCGGCCCACCCGCGCACAGCACCGGTGCCCGAGGTGCTCCATCCGATACGACATTCCATTCGAAAGGACGGACGACAGTGAGCTCCAGCAAGTCCGACGACGTCGAAGTTCGCGAGATCGAGGCCGGTTCCGCGCCCACCCGGTTCGCCCGCGGCTGGCACTGCCTCGGCCTGTCCGAGTCCTTCAAGGACGGCAAGCCGCACTCGGTCCATGCCTTCGGCACCAAGCTCGTCGTGTTCGCCGACAGCAACGGCGACCTGAAGATCCTCGACGCGTACTGCCGGCACATGGGCGGCGACCTCAGCCAGGGCACGATCAAGGGCGACTCGGTGGCCTGCCCGTTCCACGACTGGCGCTGGGGCGGCAACGGACGTTGCACCGCAATCCCCTACGCCCGCCGCGTTCCGCCGATCGCGAAGACCCGCGCCTGGCACACGCTCGATCAGGACGGGATGCTGTTCGTCTGGAACGACCCCGAGGGCAACCCGCCGCCGGCCGACGTGACCATTCCCCGCATCGCCGGCGCGACGAGCGACGAGTGGACCGACTGGGTCTGGTACACCACCGAGGTCGACACCAACTGCCGCGAGATCATCGACAACATCGTCGACATGGCGCACTTCTTCTACGTGCACTACTCGTTCCCCACGTATTTCAAGAACATCTTCGAGGGGCACGTCGCGACGCAGATCATGCACGGTCAGGCGCGGGAGGACATGCGGCCGCACGCCGACGGCCAGCCGAAGCTCGTCGGCAGCCGCTCCGAGGCGGCGTACTTCGGGCCGTCGTTCATGATCGACGACCTGCAGTACAAGTACGAGGGCTACGATATCGACTCGGTGCTGCTCAACTGCCACTACCCCGTCACCGAGAACAAGTTCGTCCTGATGTACGGGATCATCGTGAAGAAGTCGGACGCCCTCGGCGACTCGGCCGACGAGACGGCCCGCAAGTTCGGTGACTTCATCGCCCGAGGCTTCGAGCAGGACGTCGAGATCTGGAAGAACAAGACGCGCATCGAGAATCCGCTGCTGTGCGACGAGGACGGCCCGGTCTACCAGCTGCGCCGCTGGTACGAGCAGTTCTACGTGGACGCGGCCGACGTCAAGCCGGAGATGACCGAGCGGTTCGAGTTCGAGATGGACACCACCCGCCCGGTGGCGGCGTGGATGAAGGAGGTCGAGGAGAACCTCGCCCGCACGAAGGACGCCGAGGAGGCGGCGACCACCGATGCAACCCCTGCAGTGCACTGAGTGCGGCGCCCGGGTTCTCGTCGCCAAGAACAGCTGGGAGCACACCTCCGTCCAGTGGAACGAGCAGGCGCGGTCCCGGTGCCCCGAGATGCGTGAGCGGGGTGGGCAGGACTCCCGGCCCGGGGCGCCGCGCCGCGGTTGCGCGAAGCTCGCCGAGACGATCACGTGGGCCGCGACCGAAGGCCGCCTCACCGTCCTCGACGACACCCCGGTCCCGGGACCGATCGTCCAGTAAGTCAGCCGGAAAGGAACTTTCGTGATCGACGTCCAGCACTACGGCCCATGGGCCGTCATCGCCGGCGGCTCCGAGGGCGTCGGCTCCGCCTTCGCCGACGAGCTGAGCAAGGCGGGGCTGAATCTGGTGCTCATCGCCCGCAAGCCCGGCCCGCTCGAGGAGACCGCGGAGAAGGTACGCAGCAACGGCGTCCAGGTCCGCACCCTGGCACTCGACCTGCTCTCCCCCGACGCCGTCGAGCAGATCCGGCAGGCGACCGACGACGTCGAGGTGGGCCTGCTCATCTTCAACGCCGGCGCCAACAGCTACGGCAACGAGTTCGTCACCGGCGACCTCGACGGCTTCCGTGGCGTCATCGACCTCAACATCCATCGGCAGCTCGAACTCTCGCACCTGTTCGGCGCGAAGATGAAGGAGCGCGGCCGGGGCGGCATCATGCTGCTCGGTTCGCTCGCCGGCTACATGGGGGCGGAACACCAGAGCATCTACGCGGCGTCCAAGGCGTTCAGTCGCGTGTTCGCCGAAAGCCTGTGGCTCGAGCTCGCCCCGCACGGGGTACACGTCGTCGAACTCGTCCTCGGCGTGACCCGCACCCCGGCGATGATCCGCGCCGGGCTGAACTTCGACATCCCCGGCATGCTCGTCGCCGAGCCGGAGGAGGTGGCCCGCGAGGGGCTCGAACACCTCACCGACGGGCCGGTGTGGGTGGCCGGCGGCAACTACGACGCGGCGGTCAAGCGCAGCGGCTTCCCGCGCGACACGCTCGTCAAGGGCGCGGCCGACGCCATGCGCAAGCTGCTCAACCGCGGCTGACTCGCTCGCATCGCAGGGCCGGCATCCGGAATCGGATGCCGGCCCTGCGACGTCCGTTCCGGGGCGCGAGAAACCTCACACCGGTTCCCCGGGCTCCGTTGGTGTGAAAGTGTCGACGGGCGGGTACCTTACCCGGGATCGGGTCGGCCGGGCGGCGCACATTCCATGACAGTCGGTCCACCGTCGACTTGCTGCGCCGGCAGGCCGGCCCGATCCACCGGAGCCGACGGCCGATGCCGTTCGGACACGGCTCAACCGCGGCGGATCAGGCCGTCGGCCGGGGGGACGGACGCACCGGCGGGGTGGGCGGGATCTGGGAGCTCGGCGCCTCGTCGGTGGGCGCGGAGCGCCATTGCGCACCGAGCAGGGCCCCGATGATCTTGTCCTGCACGAGGATGAGGATCAGGGTCATGACGCAGCCGTAACCGAAGATCACGACGAGCCACGGCAGGTTCGGCACGGGCGCACCGTCGGGCAGCAGAACCGACAGGTTCGTCACGAGCAGCGTCTCCACGACGCCGAGCAGCACGGCGGGGACCATGCCGAGCGGGGTGCGGCCGAATACGAGCGGGTGCACCGCGAGGACGAGGAAGATCACGCACGCCACTCCGATGCCCATCACGAGCTCGAGCGGTACGCCGGGCAGGGCGCTCTGGACGGCGAGAAACGCTGCGCCCCAGGCAACGCCGCACACGAAGCTGAGGAACATGCCGAGCAGGGCCCGCGGTGGTGCCTGCAGCGTGAAGAACAGCATGACGGGCAGGATGAGCATCGGGCTGTAGAGCGCGAGCGGGGTCAGGGACTGGAACGGAATCATCAGGACGGTGACGAGCACCGCGCCGAGCCCGGCCTGGATCAGAATCCCCTTGTTTTGCAGAGACATTCGATCATTCCCTCGTGAGTGATGGTCAGGGCTGTGACGCGTTCGGCACGACCACGTCGAAGACGCCCCACCGGACGCGTCCTCGGACAGGACGTCGGCGGACATGCGCCCGGGTGTGAGCTGCAACACGTGAGTCACGCAACACCGTATGCGCTTCAATGACAGAGTGTCAAGAATACTTTCTTGGTGACAATTTTCCTGCCTGCATGTCCGGCCACGGGCGGCTCCACGCCCCCACTGCACCCGCCAAGGCGGTTGATGTCACATTATGACACTTCGTCACTCTGTGACATCATTGACCGGTCCACGACCGAAGAAGCGAAGGTGTCGATGACGAACCTCGAACTGAAAGACACGCGCCCGGCCGGCGCGGCCCCCGGCGCGTCGGAGGGGCTCACCTCCACGCGGCACATCGCTCAGGTGATCGGCGTGCTGGTGGTCTCCGCCCTGATCATGATCCTCAACGAGACCGTGCTCAGTGTTGCGCTCCCGCAACTCATGGGGGACTTCTCGGTCTCCGCCGCCACCGTCCAGTGGCTCACCACCGGCTTCATGCTGACGATGGCCGTGGTCATCCCCACCACGGGCTTCCTGCTGCAGAGGTTCTCGACCCGAACCCTGTTCACCGCCGCCATGATCCTGTTCATCGCCGGCACCGCACTCGCCGCCGCCGCCCCGGCTTCGAGATCATGCTGCTCGCCCGCGTCGTCCAGGCCGGTGGCACGGCGGTCATCCTGCCGCTGCTGATGACCACGACCATCACCACGGTTCCCGTCGCCCACCGCGGCACCGTCATGGGCCTGAACTCCGTCGTCATCTCGGTCGCGCCCGCGATCGGCCCCACCGTCTCCGGCATCATCGTCGACTCCATGAGCTGGCGCTGGCTGTTCGGTCTCATGCTTCCGGCCACGATCGTCGCCTTCGCGGCGGGCCTGCTCCTCCTCCGCAACACCGGCAGGACCCGCAAGGCGCCGTTGGACGTGGTGTCGGTCGTCCTCTCGGTCTTCGCCTTCGGCGGCCTGGTCTACGGCCTCGCGAACGTCGCGTCCCTCCTCGACGGCACCATCGTCGGCCCCGCGACCGCGCTGATCGTCGGCGTCGTTGCCCTCGGCCTCTTCGTCGCGCGCCAGAAGCGCCTCGAGCGCACCGGCACCGCACTGCTGGACCTGAATCCGTTCGAGGTGCCCCACTTCCGCATCTCGGTCGTCATCGTCGTCATCGCCATGGCGACCATGCTCGGCACCGTCGTCGTCCTGCCGATCTACCTGCAGGCCGGGCTCGGGGTGAGCATCCTGACGACCGGCCTGATCCTGCTGCCCGGCGGTCTCGTCCAGGGCGTGATCTCGCCGATCGTCGGCCGCATCTACGACGCCGTGGGGCCGCGCCCGATCGTGACCCCGGGCGCGCTCCTGCTGGCCGCCGGCCAGTGGTGGCTGAGCACCGTCGGCACCGACACGTCGATCGGGCTCGTGATCGCGATGCACGTGGTGTTCTGCATCGGCATGGCCATGCTCATGACCCCGCTGATGACCGTCTCGCTCGGCGCCCTGCCGCCGCGGCTCTACGGCCACGGCAGCGGGATCATGAACACGCTGCAGCAGCTCGCCGGTGCCGCCGGTACCGCGCTGCTCGTCGCCGCGCTCACGATCGGCGCCGACGCCGCCGCCGGCTCCGGCACGGCCGAGGCCCAGGCCTCGGGTGCGCAGACCGCATTCGTGCTGGGCGGTGTGCTCGCCCTCATCGCCGTGGTCGCCGCGCCCTTCGTCCGACGCCTCCCGCCGCCACAGCTCGAACAGGTCACCCACGCCTGATCCACGCGGTTCCGAACCACGGAGTACGACACCGGAGAGCCACGGAGTACGACTCCCGAGAGCCACGGAGTACGACTCCGGGAACGAGAGACGAAGACCCGGCCGGGGCGATCCCCCGGCCGGGCCTTCGTCGTGTTCCACTGCGAGAGTCAGGCCTTCGGCGTGAAGGCCGCCAACGGCTCGGACTCGGACCAGTCGTGGCCCCAATAGCTGTCGGCGGTGATCTCCTCGGCCGTGTAATAGGTTTCGTCGACGAGCATCCCCTCGGTGCCGAACTCGAGATCCCACCCGCCCGGCGCGCGAACGTAGAACGACACCATCTTGTCGTTCGTGTGCCGGCCCAGCGTCGAGGAGATGGAGAAGCCGAGCTTGCGCACACGGTCGAGCGCCTGCCCGACGGCGTCGAGGGTGTCGACCTCCGTCATCAGGTGCACGAGGCCGGGCTCCTCGGTCGGCGGCGCCGGGCACAGGGCCAGGCTGTGGTGGCGCTGGTTCACTCCGAGGAAGCGCACGCGCCGCGCCGGTCCGGGTGCCTGAAGGCGGATCGCGCCACGCGGCAGGAAACCGAGCACCTCGGTGTAGAACGCGTACGCCGCATCGAAATCGGTGGCGGGCAACACGACATGGCCGAGCCCCTGTTCGCCGGTGACCCACCGGCCACAGTGCGGAGTCACCACCGGGCTGTGATCGAGCACCGGACCGAAGAACACCTCGACGCGGGTGCCGATCGGGTCGTCGAACGCGATGACCTGCTCGGCATCGCGGTAGTCGCACTCCTCCTGCGAGAGGACGTCGACGGTGATACCCGCCTTCTCCACGGTCTCCCGGACACGCTGGAGTGCGAACTGATCCCGCACCTCCCAGCCGACCGCGAGCGCCCTGTCCGATTCGCCGGGCAGGACGATCAGGCGTGCGCGCCGCTCGTCCACCCGCAGGTAGAGGCCGTCCGGCTCCGGGCCGGAGCCCACGGCCATGCCGAGTCCGTCGACGACGAGTTCGCGCCAGCGCGCGACGTCGGTGGTCTGGATCCGGAGGTATCCGAGTGCTCGAATGTCCGTCATTTGTCTTCCATCCTGAAAAGGTCGGCGGGGCAGGCTAGATCATCGAGCGGTGGACGCCCTGCGGCTCGCCGCCGAGCTGGGTCAGCGAAGACGCGTGGAAGATCGAGCCGGGGACGTGGATCGCGTGCGACAGGCCGACGTGCGCGTCGCGCCAGAAGCGCTGCATCGGGAACTTCAGGTGCATCGCGCCGCCGCCGGAGCGGGCGAAGATCTCGTCGACGGCGCGCACGGCCCGCCACGCGGCGGCGGTCTGGGTGCGGCGGCCGATCGCGCGCTCCTCGAACGTGACCTCCTGGCCCTTGTCCGTCTTGTCCCAGAAGCGGTCGACGGTCTCGAGGATCGCGGCGCGCGACGCGGCGATCTCGGCGGCCGCCTCACCGAGGGCGTAGAGGACGTACGGGTCCTCCTTGATCGGGATGCCGGTGACCGCGACGCGCTCCTTCTGGGCCGCGATGTAGCACGCGAGCGCGCCTTCGGCCATGCCGATGAGCGACGAGGTGATGCCCAGCGGGAAGATGCACGAGAACGGGAACTTGTAGAGGGTTTCGTCCCGGCCCGCGTGACGCCACCCGTTGCCGCCGAGGACGATGTCGGCGTCGAGGGTGCGGTAGGCAGGGATGAAGGCGTCCTCGACGATCAGGTCCTTCGAGCCGGTGCCGCGCAGGCCCACGACGTTCCAGCTGTCCTGGTCGATGTCGTAGTCCGAGCGCGGCAGCAGCACGTGCAGGACCTGCGGCGGGTTCAGCCGGTTGCCGTCCTTGTCGCCCACTGCGGCGCCGATCATGATCCAGCCGCAGTGGTCGGTGCCGGAGGAGAACGACCAGCGGCCGTTGAGGACGTAGCCGCCGTCGACCGGAACCGCGACGCCCATCGGGGCGTACGGGGAGGCCATCCACATGTCGGGATCCTCGCCCCAGATCTCGTCCTGCGCCTTGGGGTCGAAGAACGTGAGCTCCCACGGATGCACGCCGACGATGCCGGCGACCCATCCGGTGGCGCCGTCCATCGCGCCGATCGCCATCGCGGTCTCGGCGAACTCCCGCGGGTGGACCTCGAGGCCGCCGTGTTCCTTCGGCTGCAGCATGCGGATGACACCGGCGTCGCGCAGCCGCTTGGCGTTGTTGTCCGTCAGGCGCATGAGCTTGTCGCCCTCGGTGCCCTCGGCGCGGATCTCGTCCGCGTACTGGATGATGTTGTCCAAAACCTGGCCCATGACTGTCAGCTCTCTCTCAAGACCCGGGGGTCTACTTCTGGGCGGCGAGACCGACGGCGATCTCGATCAGCTGGTCTTCCTGGCCACCGACGAGGTTGCGCCGGCCGGCCTCGATGAGGATCTCCGCACCGGAGACCCCGTACCGCTCGGCGTGGGCGGCGGCGTGCTTGAGGAAGCTCGAGTACACACCGGCGTAGCCCATCGTCAGCGACAGCCGGTCGAGGAGGCACTCGCCGTCCATGACCGGCCGGACGACGTCCTCGGCGGCGTCGATGATCTTCAGGGTGTCGATACCCGTTCGGATACCGAGCTTCTCGGCCACGGCGACGAACGCCTCGACCGGGGTGTTGCCCGCACCGGCGCCGAACCGGCGGGTGGACCCGTCGATCTGCAGGGCCCCGGCCCGCACGGCGAGCACCGAATTGGCCACGCCGAGGCCCATGTTCTCGTGGCCGTGGAATCCGACCTGGGCGTCGTCGCCCAGCTCGGCGACCAGAGCCGCGACCCGGTCCGAGACCCCCTCGAGGACGAGGGCGCCGGCCGAGTCGACGACGTACACGCACTGGCAGCCGGCGTCGGCCATGATGCGGGCCTGCTTCGCGAGCACCTCGGGCGGCTGACTGTGCGACATCATCAGGAATCCGACGGTCTCGAGGCCGAGTTCCCGGGCGAGACCGAAGTGCTGGGCGGAGATGTCGGCCTCGGTGCAGTGCGTGGCGATCCGGCAGATCGCGGCACCGTTGTCGGCGGCCTCCCGGATGTCCGAGCGCACCCCGAGCCCCGGGAGCATCAGGAACGCGATCTTCGCCTGCGTCGCCGTCTCGACGGCGGCCTTGATGAGCTCCTGCTCCGGGGTGCGGCTGAAGCCGTAGTTGAACGACGAGCCGCCGAGGCCGTCGCCGTGGGTGACCTCGATGACGGGCACGCCGGCGTCGTCGAGCGCACCGACGATGGAGCGCACGTCCTCGACGGTGAACTGGTGACGCTTGGCGTGGGAGCCGTCACGCAACGACGAGTCCGTGATCCGGATGTCGAGATCTGCGCTGTAGGGCATCGACTGTGTTCCTTCGAAAGTACGGTCTGCGGTGGGGGTCTACACGCGGGCGGCGAGCAGCTTGGCCGCGAAGCTCTCGCCCACCTTGGTGGCGGCCGAGGTCATGATGTCCAGATTGCCCGAGTACGGCGGCAGGAAGTCGCCGGCGCCCTCGACCTCGAGGAAGATCGCGACCCGGGCGCGCCCGCCGCTCATCGGGGTGGGATCGTCGAACTGCGGCTCGGCACGCAGCCGGTAACCGGGAACGTAGCCCTGCACGGTCGCGGCCACGTCGTGGATCGACGCGGCGATCGCGTCCCGGTCGGCATCCTCGGGGATCGAGCAGAACACGGTGTCGCGCATGAGCATCGGCGGTTCGGCGGGGTTGAGAATGATGATGGCCTTGCCCGTTCGGGCACCGCCGATCGTCTCGATGCCGCGGCTGGTGGTGAGGGTGAACTCGTCGATGTTGGCGCGGGTTCCGGGACCGGCCGACGGCGAGGCGACGCTCGCAACGATCTCGGCGTACTCCACCTCGGTGACGCGGGAGACGGCGTGCACCATCGGGATCGTGGCCTGGCCGCCGCAGGTGATGAGGTTGACGTTCGGTGCGTCCTCGTGCTCCCCCATGTTCACGGCGGGCACGACGGCGGGTCCGAGGGCGGCCGGGGGGAGGGCGACGACCTGGATGCCGAGCTCGGCGTAGCGGGGCGCATTCACCCGGTGCACGTAGGCCGAGGTGGCCTCGAAGATCACGTCGGGGCGCTCGTCCTGGGCGAGCAGCCAGTCCACGCCCTCGTGGCTCGCGACCAGACCCTCGGCGGCCGCCCGGGTGAGCCCCTCGCTGGCGGGGTCGACGCCGATCATCCAGCGCGGCTCGATGACGTCCGAGCGCAGCAGTTTGTACATCAGGTCGGTGCCGATGTTGCCGGGCCCGACGATCGCGGCGGTAGCCTTGGTCACTGGTCTGTTCCTCACTTGAATTCGACTGAGACAGAGCCGATATCACTGAACTCGGCCCGGAAGGTGTCGCCCGGCCGGGCGTCGATCGCGCGGGTGCACGAGCCGGGCAGGATCACGTGCCCGGCCTCGAGCCGCACCCCGAAGCCGGCGACCTTGCGGGCCAGCCACGCCACGGCACGGGTCGGGTCGCCGAGCACGGCGGCCGCCGCACCGCGCGCGATCTCCTCGTCGCCCTGGTACAGCACCGCGGCGATACCGCCGATGTCGACCCGGTCCGGCGCGATGCGGCCGGCACCGAGGATCACGCCCGCCGAGGAGGCGTTGTCGGCGATCGTGTCGGCGAGGCCGATGCGCCAGTCCTCGATCCGCGAGTCGATGAGTTCGATGCTGGGAACGATGTATTCGGTCGCCCGGAGCACGTCCTCCTCGGTGCAGTCCGCGCCGGGCAGGGTCTCGCCGAGGACGTAGCCGATCTCGACCTCGATGCGCGGGTAGCAGAACTGCGCGGTGTCGATCGGCTCGTCCTCGGAGTACACCATGGTCGAGAGCAGATGCCCGTAGTCGGGTTCGTCGACGCCCATCATCTTCTGCATGACCTCGGACGAGAGCCCGACCTTGTGGCCGTACACCGTGGCGCCGGCCTCGAGCCGCCGGCGGATGTTGATCAGCTGGATCTCGTACGAGTCCACCACGTCGATCTCGGGGAACGTCTCCGTCAGCGGACCGATCGGGGCGCGGTCACGCTCGGCGGCCCACAAGAGATCGGCGGCGGCGATTCGCTGCGAACCGTCGAGCATCGTGCACTCCTGGAACTGGTGAAGGATCCGCGCTTCTTCTCCGCGCCGATCGACTGACTCGAAAGGTGACATATGCGCAGGTGGGAGGGCAAAAGCTCTCCCGCTCAGCGGGACCGTGGGCTAGGTCCGCCGCTCGTCGCGCAGCAGGAAGGCGAGGACGGCCGAGAGCCACGCGTCGCGGGCCTCGATCATCGTCCAGTGCCCGCACTTCGGGAAGGTGTGCAGCTCGCTGTTCGGGATGTCGCGCATGGGCAGCATCGCCATGTCGACGGGGCTGACCCGGTCGTCGCGGCCCCACGTCAGCAGGGTGGGGGCCTTGATCTTGTGCAGCTGCGCCCAGTACGGGGTCGCGTTCGACGCCGCGGCGGCCGCGGCGCCGGCCGCGAACGCCTGGGAGCTGTACATCCGGCGGGCGATCTCGAGCGTCTTCGGCTCGGTCGCCAGCGCCCAGCGCTCCTCGATCAGCTGTTCGGTGACGACGGCCGGGTCGTAGACCATGGAGTGGAGCCAGCGGACGAGCCCCTCGCGCGTGGGATTGTCGGTGAATTCCATCAGCAGCTTGATGCCCTCGCCCGGCCCCGGCGCGAAGACGTTCTTTCCCATGCCGCCGATGGTGACGAGTTTGCGCACCCGGTGCGGCTCGTCGATGGCGACCTTGGTGGCGACGATCCCGCCCATGGAGTTGCCGATCATGTCCACGGCCCCGAGGCCGAGGCCGTCGAGGAAGGCGCCGACGGCGCCCTGGGCCATCACCATGGGGTGGCCGTCGCCGGGATCGCTCACGCCGAAGCCGGGGAACTCGAGCACCAGGCAGCGGAAGTGCCGCGCGAAGTCGGCGAGGACGCCGCGGTAGTTGCGCCAACCGGTCACCCCCGGGCCGGAGCCGTGCAGCAGGAGCAGCGGCGGGCCGTCGCCGGCCTCGTGGTAGCGCAGCACACCCTGGTCGGTGGAGAGTTCCTTCAGGGTCCCCTCGTAGCTCACATCCGTCATCGTCGTCCCTGTTCGTCGCCGTGGTGCCGGGCGCACCGCCCATACGAACCGCAGGCTGCCAGCCGTGGCCCGCAGCGGCCATACACCATCCCGTTCAGCGAGATCTCCCGGCCCGCCGAGGCGGCGCGCGCGGCCGCTTCCGCTCAGCGGGACCCCGATGGGGGGCACGCCGGGCCTGCCCTAGCGTCGGTCGCATCGACCACGGCGTATGCACGCCGATCCGTCCCCACAACCGGAGGTGGACTCATGCCCCTCGAGACGACGACACTCGCACGATCGACCGTCGCTGCGCCCGATCCGGAGGAGATGCGCCGGGTGATGGGACAGTTCGCCACCGGGGTCACCGTGGTGACGGGACTGGACGACGCGGGCCCGGTGGGGTTCGCGTGCCAGTCGTTCGCCTCGGTGTCCCTGGAGCCGCCGCTGATCCTCATCTGCGCCGACCACCGGGGCCGCGCGTGGCCGCGCATCCGGGCCGCGGGGCGCTTCTGCGTCAACGTGCTCCGCGAGGACCAGGCCGACCTGTGCGCGCGGTTCGGCTCGAGCCGGGGCCGCAGGTACGAGGAACTCGACTGGGAGGTCTCCCGGTGGGGGACGCCGACACTGCCGGACGTGCTGATGCGCGTGCACGCCGAGGTGCACGAGGTGCACGTCGCCGGCGATCACGACGTGATCATCGGCCGGGTGCTCGAGCTGGACACCGTGTGCGAGGAGCGGCCGATGGTGTTCTTCCGGGGCCGGTTCGGGATCGACCACCCGGCGCCGGTGGTCTGACCGGGCCCGTCGCCAGGCGCAGGAACCACCGTCGCCGATACCGTGCATCCCGACACCACCGCCCGCCACACGGAGACACGCATGCCGGTACCGCACACCGAGGACGAGTTGCTGCGCGCCCTCACCGAGACGTCCGGCGCGCTCACGCGCGCTGCAACGTGTGCCTGTCGAACGGGCCCGGGAGGCGTCGCTGCCCGGGCACCGCACCGGAACCCGGATGAGCCCGGCCGATCTGGTGGCGTACCTGATCGGATGGAACGAACTGGTCGTTTCGTGGCACGACGACCGCGCTCGCGGCATCGAACCGCAACTCCCGGCACCGGGATTCACCTGGAACCAACTCGGCTCGCCGGCGCAGAAGTTCTACCGCGATCATGCCGACGTACCGTGGCCGCTGCTGCAGCGGCTCGATGCCGCCCACGGCCGCATCGTTGCCCTGGTGCGCGGGCTCGACAACGTCGAACTCTACGGCTCGCCCTGGTATCGCGCGTACACCGCGGGACGGATGATCCAGCTCAACACCTCCTCCCCGTACACCAACGCCCGACGCCGCCTCCGCACCTGGCTACGCGCCGACGGCCTGTGAGCCGCCCGCCGTCGACGGCCGGGTGATCCACTCCTCGCCGATCTCCTCGGTGACGTCGCGGACGGCCCGGTCGCTCGCGTGTCACTTCTCAGGTTTCGTAGCACCCGGGACAACACTGGATGCGTACCCATGACCAGCGAGGTCCGGTACGTGCAGGACGGCAGCGACCTTCGACACCACGGGTCGCCCGCAGCTCTGCGGCAAGTACATGTCGAGATCCCAGACCCGCCTCCGTCCCAGCATCGGCACAACGACAATCGGAGGATGGATCCCATGGCGCACGTGAAACGTTTCGACCACATCGGCATCACCGTCGCGGACCTCGACTCGGTGACAGCGTTCTTCGTCGGACTGGGTCTCGAAGTGGAGGGCACCGGATCCGTGGAGGGCGAGTTTGTGGAGACCGTCTGCGGCATCCCCGGAGCGCACTGTGAGATCGCCATGCTGCGGCCGCCCGACGGAGGGACCCGACTCGAGCTCGCAACCTTCGTCACGCCCGACCACGTGCCCGGATCACCCTTGGCGATGGCCAACGAGCTCGGGCTGCGCAACGTGTCCTTCGAGGTCGGCGACCTCCAAGCGGCCGTCGATGCGGTGGCTGCGGACGGATACGGGCTCATCGGCAGCATCGGCGAGTACGAGAACAGCGTGCGGATGGCCTACGTGCGTGGACCCGAAGGGATCATCGTGTCCCTCTTCGAGCAGATCGGCTGACGCGCGCGCCGTTGCCCATGTGTCGATCCGTTGCCCTGGACGCGGCGGTAGCTCCGAGAATGCCCTTCTGCAGCAGTCCCGTACGACGATCGATGACGGTCACGATCGGCCGATGAAGTAGGCGCCGGTCTTCGTCCACGTCCGAATGCCTGGGCGGGACAATTGCTTGCGCCCAGAGCCTTCCCGTGCCATCCTCGATAACCATGACTACAGGAAAGGCGGCCACCGCCACCATCCGGTGAGCGCCGTGCCGATCTCATCAGCGGTTCCACACCGCACCCTGTCCACCAGAATCACCGATCCTCACGCGATTGCCGCCGCGGTGTCCGTCCGGCGCGACCATTGGCTCGCGCAAGGACTGTGTACGAGACCTTCCGACCGGCCCTCCGCGGAATCCGCCGTCGCAGGACTCTACCGACGAGCGGGGTTCGAGGAACCGGAGTTCGTCTGGGTACCCTCTCCCCCAGTGGCACTGCAGTTGATTGCCGACGAAAGCTTATCGGTCCCCCCGCTGCGCTTCGGAAAGCCTGCACACCCTTCGGCAGGGATCGCCGCACTCTGGTCCGCGTCCCGTGACCGGATGGACGCGCGCATACTTCGGCGGCACCGGCCGGACCCGCTCGTTCGTGCGGCCGTGTGGGATTCGTTGCGGACCTCTCTGTACGTCGGTGTCGCGACGGCGATACGCACACTGTGGCCGCGCCCGACTCCCGGCGTCACCTGGTACGGGCAACAGGAGGCACATCGGGTCGCGTACTACGACACGCTCCGACGCTTCGGCCTCGCGAGCTTCGAGTCGCGCGACGACGACCTTCTCGATCTTCAGGCCGCACTGGTCCGCGCCACCGGGTGGTGGTGGGCGTTCGACGGAGTCTGCGTCATGGCCGAACGGCCCACCGCCGTGCACACCGAACCCACACCCGAGGGCGTCCACAACGAACGCCGCTTACACCACCCCGATCGTCCGGCGCTCGAATTCTCGGACGGCAGTCATGTTTTCGTGCAACATGGCACCATCGTTCCCGATTGGGTCGTCCTCGATCCCACCGTCGAGCGGATCAACGACGAGCGCAATGTCGAGGTCCGCCGATGCGCCGTCGAGCGAATCGGCTGGGACAGGTACATCGACATGGCCGCGCTCGCACTCGTGGACCATGCAGACGATCCGGGAAACCCGGGATGCACGCTCGGACTCTATGCATCACCGACCGGTTGGGGTCGCCCCGGCCGGATCCTGCTCGTCGTCAACGGTTCCGTCGAACGCGACGGGCAACGGCGCCGGTACGGCCTTCACGTCCCCGAATGGGTTCCCTCCGCTCTGGACGCCGCGGGCTGGACCTATGGCATCAGCGGTACCGACTATGCACAACTCGTTCGCCGAACCTGAACCCCACCAAGGTGATCCCATGCATTCCGAACTCACACTGTCCGACCTCACGGCCCTCAGCGGGCTGGACGTCCTCGACAACCTGGACCGGGAGGTCACCGTCCCGGTGACCGGTGGTCTCCAGGCTCAAGGTGATCTGATCGTCATCCCTTACCCGGTGGTCGGTGCCGCCGTCGAACGCACATCGTGGGCGCGCTCCATCCGGGTGCCACGATCGGGAGTGGAGTTGCTGCGGAGCGCCGCCGGCGGCAACCCGCATTCCCTCGTCGCCGACGAGGGCACCTGCACGTGGACGACCCCCGTCCGGGACACCATGGGTCTCGCTCTGGGCATCGTCGAGACCACCGGGACGGCGTATCTTCTTCACCCCGAGCACGGGGCGACGGGTATCGCTCCGGGCTGCTACGTGATCCGTCGACAACGAGAGCACGGCGCAGGACGCTACGGGTCGGCGCGACTGGTCGCCGATTGACCTGAACACGTCGTCGAATCGACGTCGCCGAGCTGACGCGTCGCCGGTCCGCGCAGTCCGGAGGTGTGGCGGGCTCGCGGCGGTAACCTCGGTGATCGTGCTGGGGTGACTGACCGTGGCATCGACAGCCACCGTCGACGTCATCGGCTCCAGGCTCGGCACGCCCCGGGCGGCACTGTGGGTGCTGGTGGTGTGGACGGTGCGCTGCCGCCGGCACCGACCGGCGGCGGGATCGAGCTGCAGGCACGCCTACACCCGGGTCAGCAGGTCGTGCCCCCGGCCGAGCCCTGACCCCTAACTCGGGTGTCTGAGCGGCGCCCTCCCGGCCCGCCGACTGCTGAAGGTCACAACTCGAGAAATCCGACCAAATCATGAGAGCCCCGCACTGTGCCGATAAGACACAGGTCAGCGCTCGATTCAGAAGTGCCAGCCCAACATTGCGGGGCGGGCGACGTCGAATGCGCGGTCCAGGTCGTCGATGTCACCGGCGCTGCGCGCCTCCACCCCGCCGGCGGCAGCAAATGTGCGGGCCCTGTGCGCGCCGAGATACAACGCGGATAGCGCGTCCAGATCCAGCGTGATCACCGGCGCCGAGTCGGTGCGGACACACCGGGCCCGGCCGTTGCGTACCGTCAA
This sequence comes from Rhodococcus sp. ENV425, assembly GCF_002887785.1. NCBI lineage: Bacteria > Bacillati > Actinomycetota > Actinomycetes > Mycobacteriales > Nocardiaceae > Rhodococcus > Rhodococcus sp. ENV425. The sequence continues at coordinate 48,162 of NZ_PCZU01000090.1, read as the reverse complement.
CGCGAAAGTGCCCCCGGCGCTGCGGAACGGATCTCGGACCGTCAGCACGGTGTCCAGATCGGCGGCATAGTCGCGGGCGGTCAACGCGGCCGGCACGTCCATGATCCGCAGCCACAACTCGTCCACCCGGGAGGTGGTGCGCGGCAGGCGGTAGTCGGTCAGCAGCAGGCGCAGCGGATCGTCGGGATGCTGGACGGTTTCGATGCGGTGGGTCAGGTCCAGTCCGCACAGGGTGCGCCACAGCGCGGCGTGAGCGTCGTCGGTGATCGCGACCAACTCCTCGACCACCGCGACCGGCTCGGCGTCGGATCCCTTGCGGCGGAAGGTCGCGTACCCGTCGGGATGAACCAGGAAGAACAGCGCCGAGGCGCCGTCGCGGCGCTCTTCGGGATCGGCAAAGGTGTAGTCCCACTCGGCTTTCGGACGTGCCTGCGCTCCCGGCGTGCGCAACCGCCACCGGTCGTAGAGTTCCGGCAACTGGTTGGCCGCCGTCACAGCGTCGGCAAGGACCACCCCGCCGGGATCGGGGGCGTCCTGGCGGAAGCGAGCGAAGCGCCGATCGACGGTGACCTCGGTGGCGACGGTGGCCGGACCGTATCCGAAGCGCCCGTAGATGCCGGCGTCGCTGGCGGTCAAGGCGGCCAGCGGTGCCCCGGTCGCCTCCATCCGGCGGTGCAGTTCGGTGAACATCGACCGCAGCACGCCGCGGCGACGGTGCGTGGGAGCGACCGAAACCCAGCTGACACCACATGCCGGGACCTGGTGCCCGCCGGGCACGGTGAGCTCCATGTCCAGATACAGCGCCTGACCGATCGGCGCCCCCCGCTCGGTCGCCACCACGATGTTCTCCGTGCGGAACATCGGACGAAGCAGCGTCCGATCGGCATCGATGGGGTGATACCCGAACGCCACCGAGTCGAGCAGCTCCAGGGCCGGCCAGTCGTCGTCGGTGGCGGTACGGATGGTGAGGGCGTCGTGCACGGTCATGTCCGAGAGACTGACACAACCGACTCCCCGAACGCGAGTGATTTGTCCGGTTCGGGCTCGGTGCGGATACAGTCGGGTTTCCTCGGCGACGGACGCGGCGATGCGCGCTCACGGCGGTTCCCCGTTCGTGGCCGGGAGCGTCATGTCGACGATCCGGTCGGCGACCGCGTCCACCACGGCGCCGTCGTGGCTGATCATCAGCAGGGATATGCGTTGTGTTCGTACGAGATCGGACAAGATGTCGAGCACCCGCTGTCGGGATGCGGGGTCGAGTCCCGTGGTGACTTCGTCGCAGATGAGCAGCGACGGCTCGACCGCCAGGACACGGGCGAGGGCGGCGCGCTGGGCCTCGCCGCCGGAAAGTGCGGAGGGATGCTGTCGGGTGATCCGTTCGGCCAGACCCACTTGGTCGAGCGCGCGGCGGGCCGCCGCGGCCGCTTCCGGGCCGGTGGCACCGCGCAGGCGTGTCGGACCGCGCAGGATCTGATCCCACACGCTGCGGTACGGGTCGAAGGCCGCCTTGGCGTCCTGGAAGACGTACCCGATCGCCGCCGCTTGGTGCCGGGTCCGTCGCCGTACCGATGCGGCCAACGGGTGGCCGTCGAGAAGAACCCGCCCGGCCGTGGGTGGGTGCAAGCCCGCGACGACCCGAGCCGCGGTGGTCTTACCGCAACCCGAGGGGCCGTGAAGTGCCAGACATTCGCCCGGCTGCAACGAGAGCGAGTAACGCTGCAGAACTTCGGTGTTGCGGTACCCCGCCGAGACGGCGTCCAGGATCAACCGGGCGTCGGCCCGGGTCGGGCGGCAATCAGCGCTGTCGGCGCGTGTCTGCGGGATCCGCGGGGCGGCGACCGGCAGGATCGCGGCGTCACCGGTCTCGAACACCCGGCCGCCGCCCATGACGATCACACGCTGGGCGACCGCGCGGACCGCGTCCAGGTCGTGGGTGACGAGCACGATCGTCAGGCCCTGCCGGGCAAGTCGGGTGATCTCGTCGAGGACCGCCGTGCGACGAGCCGGGTCCTGCCCGGTAGTGGGTTCGTCGAGGATCAGGCATGTCGGGTCGGTCAGCAGAGCCTGGGCGATGACCAGTCGTTGTTGCTGTCCGCCCGACAGTTGATGCGGGTAACGGCGCAGCATGCCCGGATCATCGGCGAATCCTGCACGTTCGAGTGCGTCGGCCACGGTCACCGGATGCCCGTGCCGTCGGCCGGCACGAGCGATGTCGTCGAGCACGGTACCGATCCGCAGGGCCGGGTTCAGCGCCGAGGAGGGGTGCTGGGGCACATACCCGAACCGTGCCCCGCCCGTGTCCAGGGCGGTCGTGGTCACTTCGACCCCCGGGCGGCGCTCGCCCATCAAGGCCAGCGCGGTAGTGGTCTTGCCGCTCCCGGAGGCCCCGACGAGCGCGGTGACCACCCCGGCGGGAATGTCCAGGTCGACGCCTTCGACCAGGAGCCGATCCCGTGTCCGTGCGGTCAGACCGCGCACTCGGATGGTGCCGCTGGGCACAGCGGCGGCCGGGGCCGCCGGGATTACCTCGGTCATCGCCACTTCCTCGTCGACACCTCGCGTGTTACCGCGCGAGCGCCGGAGTCGAACAGCAGATTCACACCCATCGCCAAGGCGATGATCAGGGCCGCGGGCAGGACGACACCCCACGGGACCAGGGCGAGGCCCGCGCGGTTGCGGTCGATCATCACGGCCCAGTCGGTGCCGGCGGAGTCCGCGCTCACCCCCAGGAAGCTGGCCGAGGCAACCAGGTAGATCGCCCCGACGAACCGCAGTCCTGCGTCTGCCGCGAGGACCGGGAGCAGCGATCGTCCCAGATAGCCGAGGTGCCGGCGCCACCAGGTTTCGTGTTGCAGCAGCAGCGCCTCCATGGCCGGGGTGTGCGCGGCGTGCAGCGCCGATGCCCGCACCAGACGCGCCACATCCGGGAACAGCAGCACCGCCACGGTGACTGTCAGAACGACCAGGTCGGCGTCGGTGAGCGCAACGGCCAGCAGCAGCACCATGATCGACGGCAGCGACAGCAGCAGGTCCAGGGGGCGCATCAGCATCTCGTCGACGATCCGTACCCGAGCGGTCGCGGCAGCTGCCCCCCACGGCACGGCGAGCAGGTAGGTCAGGGCCACGGATGCCGCGGCCACCAGCACCAGCGAGCGCCCCCCGAGCAGGACCTGCGTGAGCAGGTCGCGCCCCTCGGAGTCGGTTCCCACGAGCCACTGGTCCCCGTAGGTGAACGCCGGGCCACGGGCACCGGGTTCGGTGAACAGGGGCCCCAGCAGCGCGACCGCGAGCGGGACCGCGGTCAGGGCAGCCCCGATGCGCACCCGGGACCGCCCACCCGCACGCTCGAGAAGCGTGGAGCCGGTCACGATGCCAGTCCGGCCGTGGGGTTGAGCTGGAACGCCGCGATGTCCGCGACCGTGTTCACCGCCACCGTGATCACCGCGAACACCGTCACCAATCCCATCAACAGCGGAATGTCGCGGCTGCTGACCGCGCTGACCAGCAACTGCCCGAGACCGCCGAGCGCGAACACCGCCTCGACGACCACGACCCCGCCGAGCAGCCAATCGGCGACCCGCGCGAGATGCTGTGCCGCCGGGGTGAGCGAGCCCGGCAGGGCATGCCGCCAGATCACCCGGCGCACGGGCACACCGAGGCGACGGGTGTGCCGGATGTATTCGGTGTCGAGGGTGGTAATCAGCGACGAGCGCACCAACCGCGACAGCGAGCACACCGGGCGGATCACCAGCACCAGTACGGGCAGCACCCACAGCTCCGGTTGCATCAGCAACGGACCGCCGGCGCCGACCGCGGTGGGCGCGAACCATCCCAGCCCGACCGCGAACACTGCCGCCAGCACGATCGCCAACGCGAATTCCGGTGCCGCGTAGAACGCTACGGTCAGGGCGGTGACGGCCCGGTCGATCCGGTGGCCGCGGCGCACCGCGGCGACCACTCCGAGGAGCAGTGCCAGCGGGACGAGCACCACGAACGCCAGAGCGGCGAGGGTCAGCGTCGGCGCCAGCGCCGAGCCCAGCATCGCGGTGACCGGGCGACCGGATACCACGGAGGTGCCCAGGTCGCCGCCGAGCAGACCGGTCAGCCAGTCCCCGAACTGCACGGACAGCGGCCGGTCCAGCCCGAGGAGCTCGCGTAGCTGCGCAATCCGCCTCGGATCTGCGTCATCGCCCGCGATCACCACCGCAGCGTCCCCCGGCAGCGCGGAGGCGATCGAGAAGACGACGACGAGTACGCCCAGCACCTGGGCCAGTCCCACCGTGAGGCGGGTACCGGCGTAGCGGGCGAGCATCACGAAAGCCAGGCCCTGTCGAAGCGGGCGTACCCGAGGGTGTTGCTGGGCGCGTTCTCGGCCATCCCCGCCAGGTGCGGCGCCATCCCGTGCAGGCCGTCGGAGAAGCCCCACACCAGCAGACCTCCCTCGCTGTGGAGCTGCGACTGCATCTGCTGATATGCGCGGGCCCGGATGTTCTCGTCGGTGGTTTCGCTGGCGGTGGCGAACAATGCGTCGAACTCGGGGCGGCGCCACTGGGTGTAGTTCTTCGCCGAGGTCGACAGCATCCGCTGCGCGAAGTGGGTTTCGATGGGCATGGCCCCGGAACGGAAACTCGACAACACACCCTCGTCGAGGGTGTGTGTCCAATAGGTCGATCCCTCCGTCACCTTGACGTCGATGCGCAGTCCGGCGCGACCGGCCTGTTCGGCGAGGATGTTCGCGGCCTCGACGAATCCATTGGTGGCGCCGGTGGTCTGCAGTTCGATGGTGGTGTTCCGGGCGCCGGCCTTGCGGATCAGGGCCTCGGCCTCGTCCAGGTCCATGGTGCGCTGCGGCAGGTCGGCGGCGTAGTACTTGAAGTCCTTGCCGAACAGGTCGTTGCCGACCACACCGGTGCTCCCCAGCACGGTGGTGACCAGCTCGTCGCGATCGACGAGGGCGAACATCGCCCGCCGCAGATCCACGTTGTCGAAGGGTGGCCGGTCCACCTTCATCGCGAACGCCGACATCGCGCTGCGCGGGGACCGCAGGATCTGCATCCGGGCATCGGTTTCGTAGGTGCGCGCCGAGGTGACACCGAGGTCGTCGGCGTAGTCGACCTGCCCCCCGAGCAGGGCGTTGATCCGTGCGGTCTCGTCCGGAGCGGTGAGGATCTCGAGTTCGTCCACGTGAGGGGCGCCGTCCCAGTAGTCGGGGAATCGCGCGGTGACGAGCGAGCGACCCGGTTCGAACGAGACGAACGTGAACGGCCCGGAGCCGATCGGACGGCTGAAGTCGGTGGTGCCCTCCGGGATGATGTAGGCGCCGAACGCGGCCAGCACGTTCGCCAGTTCCCCGCACGGGCGGGCGCAGACGAATTCGATCATGTGGTCGTCGAGAGCTCGGGAGCGCGCGATGTCGATCACCTCGAGAGAGGCCCGCGGGCGCAGTGCGTTCGTCGGGTCCAGGATCCGCTGGTAGGAGTACAGCACGTCGGCGGCGCGCACCGGCCGGCCGTCGTGGAAGACCGCCGGGCGCAGCTCCACCGTCCAGGTGGTCGCGTCGGCGTTCGGATGCCAGGCGGTGGCGAGCCGCGGTACCGGACCGAGGTCGTCGCCGTATTCGACGAGCTTGTCGTAGAGCGCGTTCGCGCGGGCGACGTCGGCGTACAGGTTGGTCTTGTGCGGGTCCAACACCTCCTGTGCGCCGCCGCCGGCGAACACCGCTCGCAGTCGGCCGCCGTCCCGGGGCGCGGCGGTGGCCGCGGGGGCGGTCTCGCCGCTCGTGCTGCATGCGCCGAGCAGTACGGCGCCGGCGGCGGCGCCGAGTCCGAGGAACGAGCGCCGGCTCAGGTGCGGAAGCGGTGGCAGGGGAATCGGATTCATCGGGGTATCTCCTCGGGCAGTGGATCGAGCGGGTCGGGGTGGAGCGTGGGGGTGAATCAGACGGCCTCGGCGATCACGTGCAGCCGGTCGCCGCAGAGAGCAGTGCCGCCGAGATCGGTTCCTCGTCCCGGCCAGCCGGTCTCGGTGCGGGGTCCGGGCGTGTCGAACAGTGCCCGAACCACGAATCCGGCGCGCTGCAGGTGGCCGGTCAGCTCCAGCGGAAACAGCAGCCGCCACGCCGAGGTTTGGACGAGGGGCTCGGTGCACTCGGGGATCTGCCACTGCCGGCGGCGGCGTAGCAGCTGTGCGGCGTGGTCGATCCACAGGGTGGTCTCCGCCCGCCAGGTGTGACCGTGCCAGGAGAAGGCCGAGTGGGTGGGGCCGTCGAGGAGTTCGGGGTTGCCGAGGAAGAAGGCGCCGTTGCGCATTTCGGCGATCAGCAACCCATCGGGACGTAGGTGCCTGCGGCAGCAGCGCAGGCACGATTCCAGCTCGGCGTCGGTGTGGCAGTACAGCAGGGCACTGTCGAGGCAGACGATGGCGTCGACGCTCGCGTCGACCTCGAAGGTGCGCAGGTCGCCGACCGCGGCTCTCACGCCGGGATACTGTTGTTGCGCGTATCGCACCATCGCCGGGGATTGGTCGATGCCCAGGCAACGGTATCCCCGCCGGGCCAGGTATCCCAGGTCGCGGCCGGTGCCGCAGCCCAGGTCCAGCACCGTCGCCGGGTGTGTCCGCGGCGCCGCGTCGTCGGAGGTCAGGCAGGTCGCGAGAATGTCGTCGACCAACCGGGCGGCACTGTGGTCGGGGTCGGGGAATCGTGCCTCGTACAGAGCGGGGTTGTCCGTCAACAGGTTCCGAGCCCCTGCAGCCGTGGTCATGTCCGCGCTCCGGCCTGGTCGGCGAGCAGGCCGCGGCGGTGCAACAGCCAGATCCCGGTGGCCGAACCCCACGCAAGGGCGACGCACACCAGCGCACCGGGCCACCCGTTGCCCAGGTCGAGGCCGTACCCGATCAACGCATTGCCGGCGGCGGCGGCCACCCCGGAGACCAGGTAGAACATCCCGAACAGAGTTCCGGAGATGTTCGACGCCCCGTATGCCGGGATCAGTTCCATCACGAACGGCTGCGCGATCAGGATGCCCGCTTCGAGGATCAGGGCGGAAAGCAACAACGGCGCCAGCGTCAGCCCGATCCGTCCCGCGCCGTGGGAGGGTTCGCCCCACAGGACCGGCAGTGCCACCACGAACGCGGCGCCCATCAACATCAGCCCCGCCGTGATGGCCGTGCCCCGGCTGGTGTGGCGATCGAACCATCGGGTCAGCCGCACCTGGGCGAGCAGACCGAAGACTGTGGTGGACAGGAACAGCACCGCCACTGCCCCACTCCAGTCGGTGATCCGCCCGGCCAGCACCGGATACACCAGGTACATCTGCGTCTGCAGGGCGAACATCCCGAGCATGGTCACGGTGAACAGCACGAACCGGCGGTCGGCCAGCACCGCACCCCAGCCGCGGAGCACCGTCGTCTCGGCGCGGTCCACCGGGTGGGAGGGCAGAAACCGCAACTGCGCCAGGGTGAGGGCAGCGAAGACGGCCGCCGCGGCGACGGCGACGGTACGGAAGTCCACCGTCAGCAGCGCGCTGCCGATCAGCGGTCCGGACAGTGCCCCCGCCTGTGCGAAGACGTTGAAGACCGCGAATGCCTCCGCCCGGCGCCGGGGTTCGGCGACCGCGATGTAGGAGCGCACGGCCGGATTGAACAGAGCCCCAGCCAATCCCGACAGAACTGAGGCGAGAAGCAGCAGCGGCACGCTGGTGCCCACAGCGAACACTGCGAAGCCCACCGACCGCAGGGCACAGCCGGCGATGATGACCCGATGGGGTCCGAGCCGGTCGGCAGCGGTGCCCCCGATCAGGAACAAGCCCTGCTGGCTGAGGGTACGCACCCCGAGGACCAGGCCGGTGATCGTCAGGGACAGACCCAGGTTCCCGGTCAGATGCATGGACAGGTACGGCACCAGCATGTAGAAACCGGTGTTGACGCCGTACTGGTTGAGCACCAGCAGTTGTACCGAGCGGGGGAAGCTGCGCAGCAGAGCGAATGTCCCTGCCGGGGAGTCGTTGGCGGTCATCGCGTTTCCTCGTTGTCGGGTCGGTACACGCCGAGTCCGGGCAGGCCGCTCGGGCGCAGCTTTCCGTCTTCACCCCCGAGGCCGGCCCACGGGTCTCGGGCGAGCAGCAGGTGCCCGTCCAGGTCGCACCATCGGGCCAGGGACGCCAGCTGCGCCGCGGGGGCGATACCCAGCGAGCTGCACACCAGGCAGCCGAGCATCACCTCCATTCCGCGCGCGCCGGCCGCCGCGGCCAGTGCGTGGGCGCGGTAGATGCCGCCGCACTTGGCGAGTTTGATGTTCACCACGTCCGCGAGGCCGGTCAGCTCGTCCAGGTCCGCCAGGCCGTGGACGGCCTCGTCCGCGACGAGCGGAAGATCGGTGCGGCTGCGCAGCTCCCGCATTCCGTCGCGGTCGTGCACCGGCAGCGGTTGTTCGAGCGCGACGATCGGCAGACCACCGCTGTCGGCGAGCACCGACAGGGCGGTGGCCGCGGTCCACGCTTCGTTCGGGTCGACGATCAGATCCACGCCTGGAGCGGCAGCGGCGATGGCGGCCAGCCGCCGTACCGATTCGGTCGGGTCGGCGTCGGTCTTGACCTTCAGCAGAGCGAACCCACACCCGGACAACTCGGCGGCCTCGGCGGCCATGTCCTGGGGCGCACCGATTCCGAGGGTGCGGGAGATCGGGATCTCGGCGGGCAGCGGCAACCCGAGGTGCGCAGCGACCGTCTGCCTGTTCACACGTGCCCGGTAGTCGGCGACGGCGGACCACACGGCGCCGGCAACCGCCGGGTGCACCTGTGCCGGAATCGTTTCGGGGATCCCTCGGGCACCGCAGTACGCCGCGACTGCCCGCAGCTGGGTCTCGATGTGGTGCACGTCCAGGCCCGCGAACACGGAGGTGACGACCTCGCCGCGGCCGCACGATCCCGTTTCGGGATCGGTCACGGTGACCGTGACCGCCTGGCGGGACGACATCACCGCCCGGCTGATCCGGAACGGCCGGGCCAGGGCGAGGGTGCTCACCGACCAGGTCAGGCTCATCGCGCCGTCTCCATCCGGTCCCTCGCCGACGGGTGCGGGGCCCGCACGGATTCGCACCGCGTCCAGCACTCCGCCGGGTCACCGCACTCGGCGATCTCGTGCGGATGTGTTCGCGGCGGAGCGAGCAGGCCGTGCCGAGCGCACCAGTCGTCGTCGAAGATGGTGCGCAGGTAGCGGTCGGGGCCGTCCGGAAAGACGGTGACCACCGGGCCCGGCCAGCGGGTGGCCGCCCACCCGGCCACCGTGGCCACCGCACCCGTCGACCAGCCGCCGGTGTGGAACCCGTCCCGCGCCAGGCTGCGGCAGGCGTGCACGGCCTCGCGCGGGCCGACCCAGTGCACCTCGTCGAACATCTCGTATCGCACATTGCCCGGATGCACGCTGCTGCCCAGTCCCCGCATGACCCGGCAGGCGGCAGGCTGTCCGAAGATCGTCGACCCCACCGCATCGACCCCGATGATCCGCAGGTCCGGCCACACCTGCCGCAACCGCAGACCCACTCCGCTGCTGTGGCCGCCGGTGCCCACACTGCACACAAGCACCTCGGCCCGCTCGATACCCTGTGCGGCCAGGCCCGCGACGATCTCGTCGGCGAGCCCGTGGTAGCCCACGGCGTTGTCGGGATTGTCGTACTGGTTGGGCCAGTACGCATCCGGGTCGGCGGCAAGAATTTGGTGCAGGACGTCGAGCCTGGCCTGCTGCCACCCGCCCTCCGGGTGCGGACGGCCCACGATCTCCAAGGTGGCACCCAGCGCGCACAGCAGATTGCGCATGGCGGGTTCGAGCTCGCAGTCCACCACCAGGGTGACGGGGTGGCCGAGTGGCTGTGCCACGTATGCCAGCCCGACCCCCAAAGTGCCGCTGGTGGATTCGACGATCCGCGCGCCGTCACGCAGTTCCCCGCGTCGCCGGGCACCGGCCAGCATCGACAGGGCCGACCGCGCCTTGAGCCCACCGAAGCCGAGCGACTCGATCTTCGCGAAGTAGCCCGGATGCGGGTTCGGCACCGGGGTGAGGATGCGCACGAGTGGGCTGTTCCCCACCCGCGCCGGCGAATCGATCACGGTCATCGTGCACGCGACCCGTGGTACAGGTAGATCGGGCCGGCGTCCCCGGTCAGCCAGAAGAACGGGTACGGCTCGGCGGAGAGTGCGTCGATGCCGCGTCCGAGCAACTCCCGGGCGACCGCGGCGCCACTCTGGGCGAACATCGTGACCGGAAGCCGCCGGCCGGACCCTGCCACCCGCGCGAACAAGGTGTCGACGGTGCCGTTGCCCAGCATCATTCCGCTGGCCAGCACCGCATCACACTCGTCGAGATGCTCGGCGAAGTCGGTAACGATCGGCTCACCCCACTCGGTGGTGCCGCCCTTCAGATCACACGGCACGTACCGCAGCCCGCGCTCGCGCAAGCTGACGAGCAGCGAGTTGACCACTCCGATCACCAGCACCCGCCCGTCGGGTGGTGCGTCGACCAGCCCGGTCACGTGATGCGCCCGGGCCAGCGAGCGCTGCAGCGAATCCCCGGAATCCAGCTGCACCGTCACTGCGCGGGGCTCACCCGAGTGCGGGCGCTGGTGCGTCAGGTAAGCGTCGAGTGCGGCGATCTGCACGGCGATCTCGGCATGGTGCAGCAGATCGGCCACCGCCACCCCTGCGCACGCGTGCACGATCTCCGGATCCACCGAGCCCGGCTCGACCGCGCACGAGCCCGTCGCAGCCCCCACCCGCAGCGAGATCACCTGGTTGCGGTAGCCGCCACTGCGCCCGCCGTGCCGTACTCCCTGTGACGTGGTGAACGCAACCGACACCACCACGTCGCGCGCGGGACGCCGGGCAGGGTCGGTGCGGTAGCGCTCGAGAAGCGCAGCCAGGCGACCGTTCGTCACGGTACCGATCGCTGAGGCGGCGGTCATGACGCCGGCTCCTCGCCGTATGTGGCGGAGATCGACGACAACAGGCGCTCCGCCAGCGGGCGGGCCCCGGACCGCTCCGGCGAGATGACGACGACGCTGCCCAGGTAGCTGTTGTTGTCCATTCCCGGCGTGGTTCGGTGACCGGGCCCCTTGAACGCCGCCGAGACCACCGACGGATCGGCTGCGACGGTGTCCACTCCCTCGATTCCGGTGACAACACCCGCCCTCGTCGGCACCAGCATGCTCACGGCTGCGCTCGAGGGCCGTCCGCCGTCACGGTCCTCGTCCGGGACCGTCGGGACGATCGGCTCGCGTCCCAGTGCGAGCTCGACCGCCACCCGCGGCAGGTCGACTCCGCTCACATGCCGGATCAGCTCGGTGATCTGATTGCCGGCCGGCCGTGGATTGATCTCGATGATCCGCGGCCCGGCGGCGGTCAGGCGTAGTTCGGTGTGCACCACACCGTGATCGAGACCCACCGCATCGATCGCCTCCTCCGCGGCGGCCACCACTCTCGCGCGGTCCCCCTCAGCCAGGTCGGCCGGGAACATGTGCCCGGTCTCCACGAAACCCGACGCCCCACCCAAGCTCTTGTCGGTCACGCCGACCGTGTGGACCTTGCCGCGCGAAATCCAGCTCTCCACACTGAATTCCGGGCCGGTGAGGAACTCCTCGAGCAACACCGTCGAGTTCCGCCGCTGCCCGCGCGCATTGATCTCGAACCCCCGCAGCGCGTGCACCGCCGACTCGACATCCAGCCAACTGTCCGCGCGTCGCACGAACATTCCCGCACACAGATCGGTGGGTTTGACCACCAAGGGGAATCCCACCGACTCGGCCGCGGTACGGAGCCGGATCGTGTCGTCGACCGACGCGGTGGTGTGCCGCGGCCCCGGGACACCGACGCAATCCAACACCGCCCGGGTGCGCGCCTTGTCGCAGGCGGTCTCGATCGCCTCGGGTGTCGGACCGGGAAGTCCGAGTGCGGAGGCAATTCGCGCGGCGGTCGGCAGGTAGTAGTCGCAGCTGGTGAGGACGCCGTCGATCCTTGCCTCGGCATCGATCCGCCGCGCCGCCTCGAGTGCGGCAGCCGGATCGTTGGTCTCGGCAGTCGCTACCGCGCGACCGAGACGCAGCGGATGCGGGGAACCGTCCGGCAGGGTGTCCGGGTAGTGCTCCGGCCGTCGGGTCAGGAACGTGAACTCGACTCCCAGGTCGGCAATCGCTCTCGGCAGCAACGTTCCCATTGCGCCGACCCAGCTCTCCACCAGCAGTAGGTGTGCCACACGTGGCCTTCCGCTCGCATCTCCCGCAGTACCCAGCGCCACAGAAGCTACTGATAATCGTTATCGTTAGCAAGACCGGTGTGTCGAAGATTGCAAGCCTGGTGAGAACAGTTGCCCAGGAAAGGTCCGGCAGCTCGTGCCGGTCAGCCGATCGAGCCGGGGCTCGATACCAGGCCGGCCGGCGACCCCGGCGACGCCGGGAAAGCCCGGAACAGCGGTGCGAACGAGATCGCGACGAACGACTGGCGGGCTGCTCACTCCGCCCGGTCATGGACCCCTTCCCCGCCCGAGGAAGTCGCACGGGAGATCTCGGTACGGACCGCCAGGACGGCGTCCCGATGCGCGGCATCGGTGGCGACGTTGCAGCCGAGCGCGAGATCCTCGAGGAGAAGACCTCGATGGGCCGCGAGGATGCGCGAGGCGACGGACCGGGCCGCGCCCGGTGACGCGCCCGCGGCCTCGATCGCCGCGGCCATGGGGTCGACCCATTCCGTCACCACCGGGACGAGGAATGTCTGCTGCAGCTCGGGATCCCGCGTCGCCGCGGCATAGATCTCCAAGAACATGGCGGTTCGCCGGCGCCCATCCGGCGTGTGCGCTTCCGCCCACGCCATCTCGAGCCCCTGCGAGATCACGGCGGTCACGTGGGCGGCGGTCGCCGACGGCGACGACTCGTCGGCCGAGAGATCGCGGATCCGCAGGAGCAGATCCCGCGACGCGGTCAGATGGGTCACCAGGGTGCGGTCGACGATCTCGACGATCAGGTTCTCACGACTGCCGAAGTGGTGGAGGAGATTTCGGGTCGACGTTTCGAGCCGATCGGCCAGCGGGCGGAGGGTGAGACCGAACAGCCCCTGCTCCTCGGCGTAGGCGCAGCAGCCCTCGAGGAGCGCGCGCCGACGCTCGACATCCTTGTGGCGACCCATGCCCGCGAGTTTATACTCCACTTGTTTCATGAATCAAACGTGGAAGGAATAGTGGTGATGCAGGCACCGTCCCGCGACGACGTCCTCGGATCGTTCGTCAACAGCTCGCGCAGCAAGATCAGGACGGTGACGTTCCCGCCCGACTTCGACACCGTGCGCTGGGCGGAACTCGACTTCTTCGGCTGGACGGACCCCCGAGCCCCGCTTCGCGCGTATCTGATTGCCCAGCACGCCGGGCAGGTGGTCGGAATCGAGTTGCGACAGGCCGAGACCGACAGCTCCCGGCCGCGCAGCACGATGTGCACCATCTGCCACGCCGTTCACCGCATCGGCGGAACGGCGCTGTTCACGGCACGCAAGGCCGGCGCCGGCGGCAAGGCCGGAAACAGCGTCGGAACCTACATGTGCAGCAACTTCGCGTGCTCACTGTATGTGCGAGAGCTGCTGCCACTGCCTGGCAATCAGCCCGATCGAGCACTGCCCACCGAGACTCGGATCCGCCACCTCGAGACTCGACTCGGTGGCTTCATCGGGCGGGTGCTCGACGAGCAGGACCCATAACCCGCTGTCCACTACCCGAGCGGCGCCATCACCCGAGCGCCTTTACGCGAAGGACCACAGTCCCAGACTGTCGCGCAACGTGGTACCCGGGTACGTGGCGCGAAACAGGCTGCGGCGCTGCAGTTCCGGGACGACGAGGTCGACGAAGTCGTCCAGCGAATCCGGATACGCCGGACACATCAGGTTGAATCCGTCGCAGGCGCCGGCAACGAACCACTCCTCGACGAGTGCGTGAGATCGTCGACGACTTCCGCGTTCGTGATGGCCGCAGACGGCAGGGGCCATGGTGCGGCTCACACTCCTGACGGTAGGCTGAACGGTGTGAGTAGGGCCAGTTCGGCGCGCCAACGGTTGCTCGCTTTCGGTTCCGGTGAAGACTTGTCGCGACGCGCCCGATTGTTGAGCGACGTCCACGACGCGGTGATGTCCGGTCGGACGCCGCCGGTGCCTCCGCGTGACGTTGTCGCCCGGTCGTGGTCGCGTCTTCGGGCAGACGGTGTCAGTCCCGCCCGGTGTGAGGACGTCGTACTCGCGGACGTCTCCGAACTCGAAGCTCGCCGTGCACGAAGTGCCCTGACGTCGGTTCTGCCCGAGCTACGCGGCGCCTTGACCGAGGTGGCGAGCGACGCGAACTTCATCGTGGTCGTCGCCGACTCGGACGGGGTGGTGCTGTGGCGAGAGGGTGCACGCGACGTGCAGAGGGAAGCTGACGTCCTCGGATTCGTGGAAGGCGCCCGCTGGTCGGAGAAGTCGGTAGGCACCAATTCTGTCGGCACGTCGCTGGTCGAGGACGCTCCGGTACAGCTCTTCTCGGCCGAACACTATGCGCGGTCCCACTACGGCTGGTCGTGTACGGGGTCACCGGTCCACGATCCACGCTCCGGCGAGGTACTCGGCGTACTGGATCTCAGCGGGTCGGCGATGTCGGTGCATCCGGCCACCGTGGCCCTCGTGCAGACGGCTGTGCGGTTGGCTGAGTCGATGCTCTGGCGCGAGCATGCCGCCCACCTCGACAGGCTCCGTACTGACGCGGCGCCGGTGCTCGCAAGGACGTGCGGGCCTGCTGTCGTCGTGGACGGTCACGGCTGGGTCGTGGCAGCCAGCGGCATCGGCGTTCCCGAACGACTGGCATCACCGGAGGCCGACCGACCACTGCTCGTGCCCGGTCTCGGACTTTGCGTACCCGAACCGCTCGGTGACGCATGGTTGGTGCGCCGCCGCGCGGAACGGACGGCCATCGAACTCGAACTCGACCTGGGGGCGGCCCCTCGGGCGACGGTGCGGGGGGAGATGGAATGGACGCGTGCCCTGTCACCGCGGCACGCGCAGATTCTGAGGGTATTGGCACGTACCCGATCGGCCGGTATCGATGCCGCGTCGTTGAGCGAGGCCCTGTTCGGCGACCGGGACCACATCGTTGCCGTCCGCGCCGAGGTCTCCCGGCTGCGCAAGAGCCTCGGCCCTGTGCTGACGCCCCAGCCGTACCGGTTCGCGGACGGTGTCGAAGTCCGTGTGATCAGGTGACATTCCGCCTGCGAACATCTCGCTCCGAACCCCGCCGCCTCCGTGTCGACGAATCTGGGGGCACGCGTGCCCTGCTCCCGGGGCTCACACCGCGGCGGACCGGGATCCTCTCCGAACCTGGTCGCTCCGATTCGGCGCGGCGCGCGGCGCAGGGGTGCGCGCAGCGACGAAGTTGCGCAGGTCCGCACGTAGCCGGGGGTGCAGTCGTAAGGCGACAGGGCTGTCGAGGATCTCACCCAACCGGATCAGATAATCGGCTGGGGTCATACCGAATTCGACCAGAAGGTCGCCGGGACTTCCGCCCCCGTACGGCAGCCCGCGACGGGCGAATTCGATGATGCGGTTGTCTTCGATAGCGGAACTCATGTGGTCAATCTCCTGACGGGTGCGCTTCGGCGAGATGGCTGAGGGGAGCCGCGAGTTCACGGCGGTGGTGAGCCATGGCGTCGGCGTAGAGGCGGCCGGCGCGGTACGAGGAACGCACGAGCGGCCCCGCCAGGACGCCGGCGAAACCGACCTCCTCGGCGGCCTTCGAGTACTCGACGAATTCTTCCGGCTCGACCCACCGCTCTACCGGGTGGTGCCGCGGCGAGGGACGCAGATACTGGGTGATGGTGAGGATGTCGCAGCCGGCATCGTGCAGGTCGATCATCGCCTGCTGCACTTCCTGTGGGGTCTCCCCCATACCGAGGATCAGGTTCGACTTGGTGATCAGGCCGAAGTCGCGGGCCGCGGCGAGCACACCGAGCGAGCGTTCGTAGCGAAACGCGGGGCGGATCTGCTTGAAGATCCGCGGCACGGTCTCGAGGTTGTGGGCGAGCACCTCGGGCCGGGAGTCGAACACCTCAGCCAGCAGGTCGGGCCTTCCGCTGAAGTCGGGGACGAGATTCTCGACGCCGGTCCCGGGGTTGAGGGCGTGGATCTGTCGGACGGTTTCGGCGTAGAGCCAGGCGCCGCCGTCGGGCAGGTCGTCGCGGGCAACCCCGGTGATGGTGGAGTACCGAAGTCCCATCGCGTGCACGGACTCGGCGACGCGGCGGGGCTCGTCCCGGTCGAGGTCGGTGGGTTTGCCGGTGTCGATCTGGCAGAAGTCGCAGCGGCGCGTGCACTGCCGACCGCCGATCAGGAACGTGGCTTCGCGGTCTTCCCAGCATTCGAAGATGTTGGGGCAGCCGGCTTCCGCACACACCGTGTGCAGTCCTTCGCGTTCGACCAGGCTCTCGAGTTCGGCGTACGCAGGACTCGTCTTGACGCGGGTCTTGATCCAGTTCGGCTTGCGTTCGATGGGGGTTTGCGCATTGCGGACCTCCAGTCGAAGCAATCTGCGGCCCGACGGAACCGGCCCCTCGGGTGATGTTCCAGGTATGGGATTCACGTTTTGTTCGATTCCTGGGCGTGAGTTCCCGCCGAACCACGGTCCCACCCGGGTCCGCGGTTCGGCGGGACTTGCTACATGTTGATCGGACGGCCCAGTGCGGCCAGAACCGATTCGTGCATCGCCTCCGATAGTGTCGGGTGCGCGAAGACGACCTCGGCGAGATCGTCGGCGGTCGCCTCCAGGGATCGAGCGATGCCGAATCCCTGAATCTGCTCGGTGACATCCGGGCCGACCATGTGGGCACCGAGGAGTTCGCCGCTGTCGGCGTCGAAGATCGTCTTCACGAAGCCGTCGGCTTCGCCGATCGCGCGCGCCTTTCCGGACGCCTGCAGATCGAACTGCCCGATCTGCAGGCGACGGCCGGTCGCACGCGCTCGTTCTTCGGTGAGACCGAGGCTGGCGACCTGCGGCCTCGCGTAGGTACAGCCCGGAACGTAGTCGCGGTCCAACGGCCGGACGTGATCCGCACCGGCGAGCCTGTCCACACACAGCACGGCTTCGTGGCTGGCCTTGTGGGCGAGGCAGGGTGCGCCCGCCACGTCACCGATCGCGTACACGCCGAATGCGGTAGTGCGACACCACTGGTCGGTGGTGACGAATCCGCGATCGACTTCGACACCGAGTTCCTCGAGGCCGAGACCCTCGACGTTGCCCTGGATTCCGGCCGCAACGAGAACTCTGTCCACGGTCGCTTCATCGATCGTTCCGTCGGCCGACCGGACGGCCACGGTGACGGCATCCGTGCCGACCGTCAGTTCGGACACCGAGGCGCCGGTGTGAATCCCGATGCCTCGCTTCTCGAACTGCCGCCGTACATGGCCTGCGACGGCAGCATCCTCGACCGGCATGATCTGCGGGGCCAATTCGACGAGGGTGACGTCAGTCCCGAGATCGTTGTACAGACTCGCGAATTCGACGCCGATGGCACCGGATCCGATGACCAGCAATGACTTCGGCAGCTCCGACGGGACCAGAGCATCGAAGTATGTCCAGACCCGGTCGCCGTCAGGCACGACACCGGGAACCGAACGCGGCCGGGCTCCGGTGGCCAGGATGACGTGGTCGGCCCGATACTCGGACACCGACTCGTCCGCGGCCGTCACTGCGACGACTCCCTTGTCGAGCAGCCGCGCCGACCCCCGGACGACGTCGATGCCGTTCTTCTTCATCAGGTAGCCGATGCCGTCGGACAGTCGCCCCGACACCGACCGGCTGAACTCGACGAGGCGTGCCATGTCGAATTCCACACCACTCGCACTGAACCCGAGCGGCCGAAGGTTCGCCAGCGTGTGGGCGACATCGGCACCGTGCAGCAACGCTTTGGTAGGGATGCACCCCCAGTTCAGGCAGATCCCGCCGAGCCGGTCCCGCTCGACGACGGCGGTGCGCAGACCGTGCTGCGCGGCACGGATTGCGGCGACATAGCCACCCGGCCCGCTGCCGACGACGAGGACGTCGTATTTCTCTGTCATGGTGTACCTCTCAGACCAGCATCAGCGCGGGTGACTCGACGAAACGCCGGAGTTCTCGCAGGAAGGTCGCGCCGAGCGCGCCGTCGATCACCCGGTGGTCGCACGAGAGCGTGACGGTGAGCATCGTGCGCGCAACGACCTGACCGTCGACAACGACGGGACGCTCCTGTGCGGCACCGACCGCGAGGATGGCGCCCTGCGGTGGGTTGATGATCGCGTCGAATTCCCGCACACCGAACATGCCGAGATTGGACACCGTGAAGGTGCCGCCCTGGAACTCGTCGACCGCCAGTTTCCCGGTCTTGGCCTTGGTCACCAGTGACTGCACCTCCCCGGAAATCTCGGCGAGAGTCTTGCCGTCGGCACCGCGCACGATCGGGGTGATCAGACCCGACGGCAGTGCGACAGCCACCGAGATGTCGGCACTTGCATAGCGCAGCACCGACTGTGTCGCCTCGTCGAACTGAACGTTGACATCGGGCACCTTCCGCAGCGCCGCGGCACACGCCTTGACGACGAAATCGTTGACCGACAGCTTGACGGCCGGAACGGTTGCATTGATCTTTGCCCGCAAGGCCAGAAGATCGTCGATCTGCAGGTCCGCGGTGAGCCGGAAGTGCGGGGCGCTGCGTTTCGACTCCTGCAACCGCTGCCCGATCGCCTTGCGCATCGCGGTGAACGGAATCGTCTCGAACTCCGCCTCCGCGACGGGTTCGGGCGCTGCGACGACTTCCGGTTGCAGCCGGAACCGGCACTCGGCCTCGCGGACGTCGGCCTCACACACCCGGCCGCGTGACCCGGTGGCCCGGCAGTCGTGCAGGTTGATCCCGAGGGATGCGGCCAGACGTCGGGCCACGGGGGTGGCCGGGACGGTGCTGTCGTCCTCGAAGGAACGTCCCGGTATACCTGACCGCGTCGGCGACGGCGGTTGTGCGACGGTTCCACCGGCCGCCCGGATCGTGTCGTGGATGTCGGCAACGGAGATCCGGCCGTCCCGGCCGGTCCCCGTCACACGGGCCAGGTCGATCGACAACTCGTCCGCCAAGCGGTGGGCGTGCGGGGTCGCGAACACGTCACCGTTCGTCCGTCCTCGCAGGGCATCGGGAACGATCGTCGCACCGGGCCGCTGACGGGACCCGGTGGTCGCCCCGGTCACCGGTACCGATTCGTGGGCCGCCGGCGCCGGCGGGCTGCTCTCGAGATCCGGCTGCGCGGGGGCGGGCTGTCCGGCCGGTGAGCGCCCGGACTCGGCCGGGGTCGGCACCTGATCCGCCCCGATGCCGGCGAGGAATTCCTCGATTTCGGCGTCGGAGACTGCAGCCTCGGCCGACACCGCCAGCACCGCACCGACCGGCAACGTCTCCCCCGGCTTGGCGACGACCCGTCGGAGCACCCCGTCGAACGGCGCCTCCAACTGGTTGGCGATCTTGCTGGTCTCGATCTCGCAGATCAGGTCGCCCTTCGAAAAGGACGCTCCCTCCTCGACCAGCCACTCCGCCACGGTGCCTTCCTCCATGGACAGGCCCCACTTCGGAACTTCGATCAATTTGATCTCACTCATGTCAGGCACTCACAACCTTGCGGACGGCGGCCTCGATCCGAGCCGCGTTCGGCAGCCACGCCTGCTCGAGGACCGGGGAGAACGGCACCGGAGTGTGCGGCGGGATGACCAGTTCGATCGGCGCCTTCAGTGACCCGAAAGCACGCGTCGCGATCAGCGCGGCGACGTCGTGACCGAACCCGCAGCGCGCCGCGGACTCGTCGGCGATCACTACCCGGCCGGTGGAGGCCACGGATTCGAGGATGCCCTCCTCGTCGAGCGGCGACACCGTGCGGGGGTCGACGACCTCGACGGAGATCCCCTCGGCGGCCAGCTTGTCCGCGGCGGTGTTGGCGGCGTTCACCATCGCCGACAGCGCGATGATCGTGACGTCCGTGCCTTCGCGGGTGTAGTTGGCGACACCGAACGGGATCGTGTACGGCTCGTCCGGAACCTCGCCCTTGACGTCGTAGAGTGTCTTGTGTTCGCAGAACACGACCGGATCGTCGTCGCGAATCGACTGGATCAGCAGGCCTTTGGCGTCGTAGGCGTTCGACGGGGCGACGACCTTGAGGCCGGGAACGGCGGCGAACACGTTGTACGGTGACTGCGAGTGCTGAGCGGCGGCGGAGAATCCGGCGCCGATCATGCCCCGCACCACCAGCGGGGTACGGGCCTTGCCGCCGAACATGTACCGGAACTTCGCCGCCTGGTTGTAGAGCGCGTCGTAGCAGACTCCGAAGAAGTCCATGAACATCAACTCGGCCACCGGCCGCAGCCCGGTCAGAGCAGCGCCGGCTGCCATGCCGATGATCGCGGACTCGGTGATCGGGGTGTCGATGACACGGTCGGAACCGAACTCGGTCCACAGACCCTTCGTCACCCCCAGCACACCGCCGAACGCCTCTACCTTCCCGGACTCGAGTTCCGGATTGGTGCCGGCGTGACCACCGCGCAGGTCCTCACCGATCTGCACGACCGTCGCGTCCCGCTGCATCTCCTGTGCGAGTGCGGCCTTGATCGCTTCGCGATATGTCGTCTTCGACGTGGTCATTTTCGTTCTCTCTCTCAGTACGACACGTAGACGTCGGTCAGCAGGTTCGTCAGCGGCGGATACTCGGCAGCTCGCGCCTTCGTGACGGCGACGTCGACCCGTTCACGAGCCTCGGCGTCGATCGCATCGAGTTCCTTCGCGGTGACCTTCTTGCCGTCGACCTTCGCGCGGAACTTCACCAGCGGATCCTGGGTCCTGCGGAGTTCGGCGACCTGGTCCGCGGTGCGGTACAGCTGGGCGTCGCCCTCGAAGTGGCCGTGCCAGCGGTGTGCCACCGCCTCGATGGTGGAGGGACCGCCTCCCCTGCGGGCTCGCTCGACCGCCTCGCGCGCTGCCTCGTGGACCTCGAAGAAGTCGGTACCGTCGACGGTGGTGGCGGGCATCCCGAACGACGCGGCCCGCCCAGCGATACTCGGTGTGCCGACCGCATAGTCGCGGCCGGTGGCCTCACCGAATCCGTTGTTCTCGATGACGAAGACGATCGGCAACTCGAGCACGACCGCCATGTTCATGGCCTCGAATACGGTGCCCTGATTGGATCCGCCGTCGCCGGTGAACGAGGCCGCGACACCGCCGTTCCCCAGGGTCTTGGCGCTCAGCGCAGCGCCGATCGCCAGCGACGGGGCACCGCCGACGATCGCGTTCGCGCCGAGCATGCCGACCGACAGGTCGGCGATGTGCATCGATCCGCCCTTGCCGTGGCACAATCCGTCGTTCTTGCCGAAGATTTCGGCCATCATCCCGTCGAGGTCACACCCCTTGGCAATGCAGTGGCCGTGCCCGCGGTGGGTGGAGCCGATGTAGTCGGTGTCGTTCAGGTTCTCGCACACACCGACTGCGATCGCTTCCTGCCCCGAGTACAGGTGGATGAACCCCGGGATGTCGCCGGTCGCGTTCTCCTCGTGCAACCGGTCCTCGAATTCGCGGATCTCCGACATCTTCCGATACGCGCTCAGTAATGCACTCTTGTTCAGCGCCATTGCTCTCCTCTACTTTCTGTCCGAGGGCCGGCCGCACAGGTTCAGGCCCCGAGCGTGACGAGACTTCGGGACGGTTCTCGTCTCACGCCGTGTAACCCAGGCCACGAATGTAGGGAGAGGGGGCGAGCCCACTCAACGTTGCAGCGGATTGCAGCCCGGACCCCGCACGAGCACTCGCGGTGGCAGCCGGGCCGAGCGCCGCACGGAACGCGCGCGGGCTGGGTACCGCGCGCCCGAGAAGCAGGCACGGACTGGCGCCGCGCGAGGAGAGCATCCGACATCCGCTCGGCGCGGGGGTTGCTCCGGGTACTCCCGTCGGCACTTCATGCGCCCTGATCCGGCGGTGTCGGTAGTAAACCGGTGAAGACCGCTGTGTGCCTGGTGAATTCAGTGGTCGGTGGTCACACCTCCTCCACCCCGCGGATGGCAGCCACCGTCACGAAGGCCACTTGGCTGGAATCCAGGTCGTTGCGCAGATCCTGATGTGTCCCAGCCGGGCCATCCGCTCGAACACCGGTGCAGCGGCGGCAGTGAAGTCGTCGAGCACGGCGGCCATGCGCCTGTGGTGCTCGGCCGACACGGCCTCGGCGATCGCATCCTCGGTCGGGTCGACCGCCTGCCCGCCATGCCCTCGTTGTCCCGCTGTTGCACGGGAACATCGTTGGTCACCACGAGCGCCTCGGAGGGCTCGGTTGCGACCGATCGGATGCGGTGCGGAACTGAGGCGTCGAACCAGCCGGTGTCACCGATCCGCGGCAATGACACCCGCCCGTCCGAAACCGAATTCGAGTGCACCGGCACGGACAGAAGTCGACTGGGAGTGCCGCGGACCGCGGCATACCGTATCGGCTGTTCCGCCGGCGGCCGCAGCCGATCCTCGACATGTTGGGCGCCGGATCACGCGCGTCGACGGTCTGGGTGCAGTCCGCCGGGGGCGGCGCAGGACGCGCCGACGAACCACTGTCGGCGGGGCCCAGGCCGCGGTCTCGATCAGAGCTGGTGACCGCTGGCGCCGCTGGTCGCTAGAGCCACTGCCCGCTCTGGACCGACAGCAACCGGTCCATCGCGTCCGGGGACCACGTGCTCTCGGGCGGTTCGGGTGCCCTGCGGCCCCGGCGCGGGGCGCCGAGTTCCGGGTAGAGGCTGCGGGAGACCTCCCGGGCGGCATCCACCACGAGGGGCGCGACCCGCTCGAGCTGCGCGGTGCGGGCATCGCCACACAGCGAGATCGCGGCGACCGGACCGTCGTGCCCGCGCACCGCGACGGCGACGCAGGCAACGCCGCGTACGGACTCGCTGCGCTCGAACGACAGACCGCGCCGCTGCCGGATCCGGCTGAGTTCCTGGTGCAGGGTCGCAAGGTCACCGATGGTGTGCTCGGTGCGGCGGGCCAGGCGCCGCTCGTACAGGTCGTCCACGCGTTCGGGCTCGAGCCACGCGAGCATCGCCTTGCCGCCGGCAGTGGTGTACGCCGGTGCCCGGCCGCCGACCCGCGAGGGCAGCGCCGCGGCGAAGCGGCCGCCGACCTTGTCGAGGTAGACGCTCTCGGCGCCGTCGAGGACGGCGAGGTGGACCACCATGCCGGTCTGCATGTGCAGCTCGTGCAGGAGCGGCGCCGCCGACGCCCGGATCTCCCCGTGCCCACCGTCCCCGCCGCCGAGACCGAGCGCCCGCCGGCCGAGGCAGTAGCCGAAGGATGCGTGATCGACCCAGTTCAGCTTCACGAGCTGATCGAGGATGCGGTGCACGGTCGAGCGGGGCAGCCGGGTGCGGCAGGCCACCTCCTCCAGCGTCAGCCGCGAGGACCGGCCCTCGAACGCGTCGAGGATGAGTGTCATCCGTTCGACCATCGACGGCGGCACGTCGCGCCGCGGGGCGGAGGTAGCTGTCGGTTCCGTTGCTTCGACGACTGCCATCTGCGGCCTCCCGATACATCTGCTCCCGGGGTGGGAGCGGGAAAACTGAAATGAATTCTGAAAGTGTATCAGCTCACTCTCGCCACCAGTAGTGATCGGCGGCGCGAATCTCGCACCTGCGACCCTGGCGCGCCTCGCGTCCACGATCGACCCGGATCCCGCTCATCGGAACGTCGGCCGCGACGGAGCGATGCCGTCCGGTACAACGGACCGACACCCTCCCAGTCCCGGCAGCGGAGAGGCTCGCATGCGCATCGGAATCGTCAGCCCCGTCGTGGTCCAGCACCCCGGCGTGCACTCACCATGGGAACGCGCCGCCGGCGTCGACGACCTCGTCCGGGTGGCCCGGACCGCCGATCGGCTCGGCTTCCACCATCTGACCTGCAGTGAGCACGTCGCCGTGCCGGTGGACATCGCGGACACCCGCGGAGGCACCTACTGGGACCCGCTCGCCACCCTGAGCTATCTCGCCGCCCGGACGCACCGCATCCGGCTCGCCACCCAGGTGCTCGTCCTGGGTTACCACCACCCGCTCGCGATCGCCAAACGCTACGGCACCCTCGACGTCCTCAGCGGCGGCCGGCTGA
Organism: Rhodococcus sp. ENV425; assembly: GCF_002887785.1. Lineage (NCBI taxonomy): Bacteria > Bacillati > Actinomycetota > Actinomycetes > Mycobacteriales > Nocardiaceae > Rhodococcus > Rhodococcus sp. ENV425. The sequence continues at coordinate 23,984 of NZ_PCZU01000090.1, read as the reverse complement.
CGCTCGGCCTCGGGGTGGGCAGCCTGCGCGAGGAGTTCGACCTCCTCGGCGCCCCGTTCGACGACCGGGGCGCCCGCGCCGACGACGCCCTGGCCGCGTTGCGCGCCGCGTTGTCCCGACGCCTGCCGGAGTACCACGGGTCCTATTACGAATTCCAGAACCTGCTCGTCGAGCCGCACGCCGTCCAATCCCGCGTCCCGCTGTGGATCGGGGGCCGCACGCTGCGCTCGCTGCGCCGCGCCGTCTCCCACGGCGACGGCTGGGTGCCGTTCGGTCTGCCCCTGCCCGACCTGACCGCGATGCTGGGCCGGGTGGACCTCCCGGCGGGCTTCGACGTCGTCCTCGACACCGGGGCGCCCCTCGACCCGCTGGGCGCGCGCGAGCGCACCGTCCGGTCCCTGGAACGCCGTCGCGAGGCCGGCGCCACCGTCGTGGGGGCGACCGTCGCCGCGACCGGCGTCGAACACTACTGCGAACAACTCGAGTGCCTGCGGGCACTCGGCACCGACCTGGGGCTGGACTTCGCCCCGGCCGAACCGTCCGAACAGGAGACCCGATGACCGACACCGCAGCGACCGACACCGCACAGCTCGTCCAGTCCCTCCTCGCCCGCGTCCAGCTCCTCGAGGACAAGATCGCCGTCCAGGAGATCGTCACCGCCTACGGCCCGGCCGTCGATGCCGGTGACGCCGCGGCGGTGGGCGAATTGTGGACCGAGGACGCCGTCTACGACGTCGACATGCGCACCATGAACGGCCGCGAGGAGATCATGGAGATGGTGCGCACGCGGCCGCACCAGGACTACATCCACGAAGGATGCGGACACCTCCTCGACCCTGTGCACATCCGGGTCGAGGGTGACACGGCCGTGGCCACCTGCCATTCGCAGCTGCTGCGTCACGACGAGAACGGCTTCCGCGTCTGGCGCGTAACGGCCAACCGCTTCGAACTCGTCAAGAACGACGGTCGGTGGCGGATCCGCAAGCGCACCGCACGGGTCCTCGACGGCCGCGACGAAGCGCGCGAGCTGCTCGCCCGAGCCGGCCGCTGACGTGCCCCGAAGACCGGGAACGGCCGGCCCCGGATGTGGGGCCGGCCGCTTCCGTGTCCGACGGCGTCAGGCGTCGACGGTCGCGTTCTCGAGCGTCGCCTTGGCCCACCGATAGTCCGCCTTCCCCGCCGGTGAGCGCATCACCTCGGGAACCGGCACGATCGTCTTCGGGATCTTGTACCCGGCAATCAGGGTCCGGCAGTGATCGGCCAGTTCCGTGACCGAGGGCGCTTCCACACCGGGACGGAACTGGACGGCCACCGAGACCCGTTCTCCCAGTAGCGGATCCGGAACTCCAGCCACCACCGCATCGAGGACGGCTGGATGGCTCTTGACGGCCTCCTCGACCTCCTCCGCGTAGACCTTCTCGCCGCCGGTGTTGATGCACGCCGAGCCGCGGCCGAGTACCACGATCGAGCCGTCCGGCTCCACGGTGGCCAGGTCGCCGAGCAGGCACATGCGCACGCCGTCGCGCTCGGGGAACGTCGCCGCGGACTTGTCCGGGTCGTTGTAGTAGCCGAGGGGAACGTGGCCGATGCGCGCGAGGTAGCCGATGGTCTCCGAGCCGGGCTCGACCTCGGCCAGATCCGTATCGACCACCCGTAGCGTCGGCGACGGGGAGATCCGGGCACGGCCGTCCGAACCGACGTCGAGGGTGCCGGTCGCGCCTGCCTCCGACGAGCCGAACGAGTTGCGCAGGTAGACGTTCGGCAGCAGCTCCGCCAGTTGCGCGCGCACACTCGCCGACCACAGCGCCCCGCCGGAACCGATGACCAGCAGCGAACTCAGGTCGAACTCCTTGCCGCGTGCGGCCACTGCGTCGGCCAGCGGCCGGCTGATGGCGTCGCCGACCACCATCACGATCGCGATCCGGTGCCGTTCGATCAGGCGTAGCGCCTCCACCGGCTCGAACGACCGCATCAGCACCTGCTTCGCACCCGTGAACAACCCCATCAGCACCGAATACATCGCAGCCCCGTGCATGAGCGGTGCCGTGACGAGATAGGACATCGGGTGCTCGTTTGCCGCGGCGGCCGCGGCGAGATCGGCAGGGCTGCGGTGCGGTTCGCCGTACGGGTTGCCGCCGGCCAGCGCCGCGAAGTAGAAGTCCTCGTGCCGCCACATCACGCCCTTGGGCATGCCCGTCGTGCCGCCGGTGTAGAGGATGTACCGGTCGTCGCCGCTGCGCTCACCGAAATCCCTCTCCGCCGAGGCGCTCTCCGCCGCCTCCGCATACCGCACCACGGTCGCACCCGCACCTGCCGCAGCCTGTTCGAGCGCCGCCGTCTCCGCGCTTCCGACGACGACGATGTGCCGCAGCCGTGAGGTGTGCGGCACGGCCTGCGCCGCGACGTCGGCGAACTCGTCGTCGAGCACGAGTGCCACGAGGTCCGCATCGGTGTAGAGGTGCACGAGCTCGGCACCCACGTAGCGGAAGTTGATGTTCACGGGTACTGCGCGAATCTTCAAACAGCCCAACATGACCTCGAGGAATTCGAGGCTGTTGCGCATGTGCAGGCCCACATGATCACCTGCGGTCACTCCGACGGCCGCGAGGTAATGCGCGACCCGGTTGGCGCGGGCGTCGAACTCGGCGTACGTCCGGGACTCGTCCCCGCAGCTCAGGGCCGTCCGGTCGGGTATCGCATCGACGACGGCCTCGGTGAGGTCGGCCAGGTTCAGAGACATCGCGGGTCCTTCCGGAGTTCGTGGGTGGGCGAGGACGCGCACGCCCACGCGATCGTCGCGTGTGTGCCGCGGATCACAGCAGATTCAGTAGAACATATTCCTATTCCTGGATCAACGGCCGGATAGCGACGAACGAGGAGCCAGGCCCCCAGCCTGGCTGCAGGATTCGAGGACCGCCTCCCACCCGAGGGACCGCGGTCCGAGAACACCCTTGTGCAAGCAATAGAATGAATACTAGTTTTCAGTCATCGTTCTGCATACCCGCACGGACACAAGGAGCCCACCATGACCCAGAACCTGACCCTCGACGGCCGCGCCGCCGTCGTCACCGGAGCAGGCGCCGGCCTCGGCCGTGCCGAAGCCCTCGCCCTCGCCGACGCCGGGGCCGCCGTCGTCGTCAACGACATGGGTGCCGCCACCCACGACGTCGTCGACGAGATCCGCGCCGTCGGAGGCCGCGCCGTCGCCGTCACCGGCGACGTCTCGGACTGGGCACTCGGCGAGGAACTCGTCCGCACCGCGGTCACCGAGTTCGGCTCGATGGACATCCTGGTCAACAACGCCGGCATCCTGCGCGACAAGATGATCTTCAACCTGTCCGAGTCGGACTGGGACGACGTGATCCGGGTACACCTCAAGGGCCACGCTGCGACGTCGCGCGCCGCGGCCGTGCACTGGCGGCAGGCTTCGAAGGACGCGAACGGCCCGGTCTACGGCCGCGTGATCAACACCTCCTCCGAGGCGTTCCTGTTCGGCTCGGCCGGGCAGCCCAACTACTCGGCCGCCAAGGCCGGCATCACGGCCCTGACCCTCTCGACCGCCCAGGGCCTGTCGCGGTACGGGGTGCGAGCCAATGCCATCTGCCCCCGCGCCCGCACGGCCATGACGGCGGACGCGTTCGGCGAGAACAACACCGGTGCGTCGGGCCTGGACCCGCTCGCGCCCGAGCGAGTGGCCACCCTGGTCCGGTACCTCGCCTCCCCCGCCTCCGACGAGGTCAACGGCCAGGTCTTCGTCGTGTACGGCAAGATGGTCGCGCTCATGGAAGCACCCAAGGTCGAGCACCGTTTCGACGCCGCCGGTTCCGCGTTCACCGTCGAGGAACTCGGCGGACAGCTGTCGTCCTACTTCTCCGGTCGCGGACCGTACGAGACGTACTCGGCCTACAGTGTGGCCGAACTGGAGAAGGTCGCGCTGGCCACCGGTGAGACCGTCGGCGCCTGAGCGGAAGGACACGGTCGTGAAACTGAGCGGAAAAACCGCCGTCGTGACCGGCGGCGCGGGCGGGATCGGGCGCGCCGTCACCCGGGTGTTCGTCCGCGAGGGCGCGCGCGTGCTGTTCGTCGACGTCGACGACGACCGCGGCCACGCCCTCGAGACCGAACTCGTCGACTCCGGCGGCGAGGCGAAGTTCCTGCAGGCCGACATCTCCCGGCGCGAGAGCGCGGAGCGGATCCGGGACGCCGCCGTGGCGGCGTTCGGAGGCATCGACGTCCTGGTCAACAACGCGCACGCGTCCCGCCAGGCCCCGCTGCTCGAGCACACCGCGGAGATGTTCGACCTGTCGTTCGGCACGGGCTTCTACCCCACCGTGCACCTCATGCAGGCCTGCCACCCGCAGTTGAAGCAGGCCCGCGGGTCCGTCGTCAACTTCGGCTCCGGATCCGCCCTCGACGGCATGCCGACGCAGACGTCGTACGCGGCGGCGAAGGAGGCGATCCGGGCGGTGAGCCGCGTGGCCGCGAACGAGTGGGCGGCCGACGGCATCCGCGTCAACGTCGTGTGCCCGTTCGCCGCCACGGAAGGTGTGCTCGCCTGGCAGCAGGCGTTCCCCGACCGGGCGGCCGCCGCGGCGGCGAAGGTGCCGTTGCAGCGGATCGGCGATCCCGAGACGGACATCGCCCCGGTGGTCGTGTTCCTCGCGTCCGACGATTCGAGGTACATGACGGGCCAGACGCTGATGGCCGACGGCGGCAGCATCAAGTTGCGCTGACGCGGCCGGGGACGCCGGCCCGTTCCTCGATCGCACTGAGTGGGACACCGGGTCGCCGCCGGCCGGACCGCATGGAAATGTGAGCCGCACGGGCCCGCCGGCCGGTGTCGTACCCGGCCGGCGGGCCACTTCCAGACCGTCCCGCCGAGAGGCGGGAGATTCCATACCGTCCTGCCGAGAGAGGTTTTCGACCGCATGGCTTCCTCCTCCCCGCTGTTCCGCCCGCTCCGCGTGCGTTCGCTCGAACTGGCGAACCGCATCGTCATGTCACCCATGACGCGGTCGTACTCGATCGACGGCGTGCCGGGCGACGATGTCGCCGCCTACTACCGCCGGCGGGCCGAGGGCGGGACCGGCCTGATCGTCACCGAGGGGGTGGCCGTCGATCATCCGACGGCCGTGGACAATCCGCGGGTACCCCGCATGCACGGCGCGGCTGCGCTGGCGGGCTGGCGCCGGGTCGTGGACGAGGTGCACGCAGCCGGCGGGCGGATCGTCCCGCAGTTGTGGCACGTCGGGCCGCTGTGGGGTGCGATGAGCGCCGTGGACCCCGCACTGAAGCCCATGCGCCCCTCGGGCAGCTGGGGCACCCCGGGGGTCACCTCGTATTCCGCCGACTACGTCGCGCGGGCGTCGCGCCCGACGGAGGCGATGACCGAGCAGGACATCGCCGACGTGATCTCCGCCTATGCGCGCGCGGCGGCCGCCGCGGCGGAGGTCGGCTTCGACGGGATCGCGCTGCACGGCGGGCACGGCTACCTGCTGGACTCGTTCCTGTGGGAGGGCACCAACACCCGCACCGACGCCTGGGGCGGCGACCTCGAGCGCCGCACCCGGTTTCCCGCTGCGGTGGTCGAGGCCGTGCGCGCCGAGATCGGCGACGACCTGCCCATCGTGTTCCGTTTCTCGCAGCACAAGCAGCAGAACTACACCGCCCGCATCGCCGAGACGCCCGACGAGCTGAAGGTGATCCTCGGCGCTCTCGTCGAGGCCGGGGTCGACATCCTCGATGCGAGCATCCGGCGCTTCGACACGCCCGCCTTCGAGGGCAGCGACCTCTCGCTCGCCGGCTGGGCGAAGCAGCTGACCGGGGTCACGACGATGGCCGTCGGCAGCGTCGGTATCGGCAAGTCGCTGCGGGAGAGCCGGATCAGCGGCTCGGCACCGGTCGACGACAACATCCCCGAGCTCGAACGGCGTCTCGGCAGCGGGGAGTTCGACCTGATCGCCGTCGGCCGGCTGCACCTGGCCGATCCGGCGCTGGCGACCACCCTGCGCGCCGGGGGACCGCTGCCCGCATTCGACCGCGAGATCCACGAAGCGTCGCTGACCTAGCGCCCGGCACGGGCGGGTACGCGGCGGTGACGACAGGAGGCCCCATGGAATCCTCGTTCCCCGAGCAGCTTTCCGCTGTACTCGATCGGCAGCGCCGTGCGCCCGCGACCGCGCCGGCCACCGATCCCGCGCACCGCGTCCGGACCGTCCGCGCGATGATCGACGTGCTCGTGCGGCACCACAAGCCGCTGACCGAGGCGGTCCACGCGGACTTCGACGGTGTGCTGCCGTCGCACGTGGTCATGGACGACATCGTCACCTCCCTGACGGCGCTGCACCGCGTCCGGGAGTCCCTGGAAGGCTGGGGCACCGCCGCCCGTCCCACCTACCGGATCCCCGGACCGTCCGGAGCGCTGTGGCACTGCGGCCCCCACCACGACGCCGGGACGGTGGCCATCCTCGGAGCCCGCACCGCTCCCCTGTTCTCGCTGCTGGGGCCGTGGGTCAGCGCGGTCGGCACCGGGCACCGTGCCGTCCTGATGCCGGCGCAGGGCCTGCCGCGCACCGTGCGTGTCCTCTCCGAGGCCGCCGAGGCCATGCTCGACCCCACGGACATCGCGGTGATGATCGGCGTTGGCGAACACGACGATGCGATCACCGCCGACCGGTTCGACCACGTGGTGATCACCGGCGAGCGCGCACCCGCCGGCGCCGGGACGGCGACCGTGCTGCGTCCCGGCGCCGCGCGATCGGTGACACCGCACCGCCGCACGTTCGCCGACGCGCTCGCCGCGACGTATGCCGCGCTGCTCCCCGCCGTCACCGAGAACGCCGGCCTGGTCGTGACCGTCACCGACCATCCGGGCACCTGCCCCGTCCTGCGCTTCACCCGCCCCGGCGCGGCGCCGTCCGGTCAGCGGGACGAGGGACGCGCGCCGGCCGGCGGGCGATGGAGAATGCCGGCATGAGCAGCCCCGTCGAGGACCGCCTCGCCCTCGCGGACGTCGTCGCACGGTATGCCCGCGCCGTCGACCGGCGCGATCCGACCGTGCTGCGCTCGCTGTTCGCCGACGACGCCGAGTTCGTGCAGCCGCCGGGACTGGTCCGTCGCGGGCACGACCCGGTGCTCACCGGAGCAGGGCCGATCGCCGAGGGGGTGCTCGCCGCGGTCGCGCACCTGCACTCCACCCGGCACGTCCTCGGCCAGCATGTGATCGACTTCGACGGCGACCGGGCCCGGGGCGAGCTGTATTGCGAGGCGCACCACGTGTACCCGAGCGGCGACGGATACCGGGACTACACGGTGTCCGTCCGCTACCGGGACGAGTACCGCCGCGTGCCGGAGGGGTGGCGCATCGCGCGCCGGGAACTGGTCGTCGACCTCACCGCCGACCGCGAGGTGCGGCTGCTCCGATCCGCTACCGAGTGAAGGGAAAGCCCTTGTGAAGCATACGGAACCGGCCCTGACGCTGACCGCCGCGGAACAACTGCTGGCCGTCGAGGAGATCAAGCGGCTCTTCGCCGCGCGGCTTCGCGTGATGGACACCAAGCAATGGGACCTGTATCCCACGCTGCACACCGAGGACGTCGTGAGCGAGACGTGGGGCGGCCTGCCCGAGGACACCCAGCCGCGGACCGGTGATCGCGCCAACCGGGTGGTGGGCCGGGAACCGCTGCGGCGCGCGATCGAGAACCTGCTCGACGGAGGCACGCCGGTCACCAGCGCGCACCACGGTCACACACCCGAGATCACGCTCACCTCCGACACCACGGCCACCGGGATCTGGGCGATGGAGGACCAACTGTGGTGGACGAACGGAGCGGTCGAGGAGCACCTGCACGGCTGGGGCCACTACCACGAGGAGTACCGGAGGGTCGACGGCGTGTGGCTGATCAGCTACCGCGCGCTCACCCGGCTGCGGCAGGTGCACACGCCCGGGTTCTTCGACTTTCTGAAACCGCTGTAGCCGCCGGCGTCACGGCCGCGACGCGTCGTGCTCACCGTGGAGGTGGGCACGCTCGCCGTCGTGGTCGAAGATCGTGAGAATCTCCACCGGACCGTCGTGGGCACCGATCACGTGCGGGACCATCGTCGAGAACGCGGCGGCCTCGCCGGTCCGCACGAGCACGGTCCGCTCGCCCAGCTGCAGTCGGGCCGTGCCGGAGAGCACGGTGAACCACTCCCGGCCCGGATGCACCTTCGCCGCACCGGTTCCGGTGGACCGGTCGGGGGTGATACGCATCTTCGCCACCGTCACGCCGTGCAGGGCACGTTCCCGGGACAGCAGCCACGTGGTCACCCCGGGCATGTGCTCGGGCTGCGGCCGGATCACCACGTCCTCGTCCTCGGCGGATTCGACGAGCTGATCGAGCGTGGTGCCCAGGGCCCGGGCAATCGGCACCAGTTGATCCAGAGCGATCCGACGGTTGCCGGTCTCGATGCGGCTCAGCGTCGACGGGCTGAGCCGGCAGCGGGCCGCCAGCGAATCGAGCGACCAGCCACGGGCCAGTCGCAGGCCGCGGATGCGTCGGCGGATCACGGCGTCCAGATCGAGATCTTGCGTCATACGCAAGATGGTATGCCCTTCACGCATCGAAGTCGCTACCGTGGCAGCCATGACGCACGATCATCAGCCCCCCGGCAGCCGGCACGCACACCACGACCCCGGGCTGGCAGAACTACTGGACCTGGACGCGGAGGTACTGGGCTCGTACCTGGACGGGGTGACCGCGTGGGCCGAGCAGCACGCCCCGCAGGGGCCGCGCACGATCGTCGACGTCGGCGCCGGAACGGGCACGGGCAGCCTGGCGCTCGGGCGCCGCTTCCCCGCCGCCGAGATCGTCGCGGTCGACAGGTCGGCGTCGATGCTCGCACGCGTCCGCGCCGCCGCGGCCGAGCACGGCACGGCCGAGCGGCTCCGGGTCGTGCTCGCCGACCTGGATGCCGCCTGGCCCTCGATCGGTACGGTCGATGTCGCGTGGGCGGCCTCGTCGCTGCACGAGGTCGCCGACCCGGACAGGGTGCTGCGCGACCTCCACGCCGCACTGAATCCCGGTGGCCTGCTGGTGGTCGTCGAGATGGACGAGTTGCCCCGGTTCCTGCCCGACGACGTCGGGCGGGGCAGGCCGGGCCTGGAGCGGCGCTGCCACGAGGCCCTGGCGCGCGCGGGCTGGAACGCGCACCCGGACTGGCGGACCCACCTGGAGCGGGCCGGTTTCGAGTTCACCGCCCAGCGCAGCTTCACCGTGGCGGCGGCGCCGGCACCACCGAGCGCGGCCCGCTACGCACACGCCTACCTGTCCCGCATCCGCGCCGCGCTCGACGGCCGGCTGGCCACCGACGATCTCGAGACCCTCGACGCCCTGCTGGCGCCCGACAGCCCCGACGGTCTGCTGCACCGCGGCGACCTGACGGTCCGTGGCAGCCGCACCGCGTGGGCGGCACGCCGCCGCTAGAGGGCCGCCTCCCGCAGCACCGTGACGAGCGTCGCGAGCCGGTCCGCGGCCCGGTCCGGATCGGGATGCACCAGGGTCAGCGGCACCATCACGTCGGTGACACCCACGGCGAGAAGCTCCTTCACCGCCTGCGCCGTCGCGGGCACGGCGATCTCGCCGGCCGAGTCGTGGACCACCTGCAGCCGTCCGCGGATCTGCAGGACGTCGGGATCGCGGCCGTCCCGCTCGAGCGCGCCGCGGAGCAGATCGCGGCCCCGGCGCAGCTCGTCCGGGCCGGCACCCATGATGGGAATCCACCCGTCGCCCCACCGGGCGAGCCGGCGGATCACCGGCTTCGACAACGACCCCGAGACCCAGACCGGGATGCGACGGCCGCCGGGACGCGGCGCACAGTACACGTCGGTGAACGCCACGCTCGGGCGCTGCACCGAGGCCGGGGCGTGCTCCCACAGCGCCCGGCAGGCGGCGAGCGTGTCGTCGAGCAGCGGGCCACGATCGGCGAAGCTCAGTCCCGCGGCCTCGTATTCCTTCTCCTGCCAGCCTGTTCCGACCCCGAGGTCGAGCCGCCCACCCGACATGTGGTCCAGGGTGGCCGCGGTCTTGGCGAGCACGGCGGCGCCCCGCAGCGCCGCGATGATCACGCCGGTGCCGAGGCGAATCGTGCGGGTCCGGCCGGCGATCACCGCGAGCACGGTCATGGGTTCGAGCCACATCGCATCGGGTTCGGTGGCGAACGGTCCCCACGCGTAACCGGAGGTGTCGGCTCCCATCACGACATGGTCGGTGACGTTCACGCGGTCCACGCCGCATTCCTCGGCCCGGACCGCGACGTCCACGAGGTGGGCGAAGTTGTCACGGGCCAGCACGTCGCCGAAATTGGGGAGATTGACGCTCAGCGTCGGGGGGAGGAAGTTCACGCGAAAACCCTTCGGGTGTAGAGGATCCGGTCAGGGCGCTAGGGGACGATTGGTCCACGACCCGTCGGCGCGCGGGAACCAGCCGCCGGCCGCGTAGCTGCCACCGTCGACGTGAACGGTGGACCCCGTGACGTAGCGGGAGAGGTCGGAGGCGAGGAACAGGGCCGGTCCGGCGACGTCCTCGGGGCGGCCCGGGCCGCCCAGCGGCGCCCACCCCGGCCAGCGGTGCCGGTCCGCCTCCGGCACGAGCCGCTCGTACGGCACCTGCGGCGTCGCGATCAGGTCGGGCGCGATCGCGTTCACCCGGATGCCGTGCCGGCCGACCTCGACGGCGAGACTGCGGGTGAAGTGCCGCAGCCCGGCCTTGTACGTGCCGTACACGACGTGCCCGGGAATGCCGCGGTGCGCCTCGACCGTGGTGACGTTGACGACGGAGCCGCCCCGGCCGCGGTCGATCATGCCCGGAAGGACGGCGCGGGTCATCCGCAGGGCGTGGTCGAGATTGGCGCGGGCCAGGGCCTCCCATTCGGATTCGTCGGCCTCCGCGAAGGGCGTCGACGGGCGGAGGAAGTCACCGACGTTGTTGACGAGTACGTCCGGGGCATGGCTCGCGGCCTCCGTCGCGACGGCCGGGTCCGCGGCGTCGCCGACGATCGGCACCACGCCGGGAATTCCGGCGGCCAGCCGCTCGGCCGCCCCACGATCGGTGTCGACGAGGACGACGCCGGCACCGTGCTCGGCGAACAGCCGGACGACGGCCGCGCCGATGCCGTTCGCCCCTCCGGTGACGATCGCCGTTCTTCCGGACAGCAGGGGATGCGACGTACTACTCGAAGCCGGAACGGTGGTCACCGTCGCGACGGTAGCTGTCGCGCCCCGAGGCGCCCCGGTCGTTCCCGGTGGCCGGGAACGGGACCGAGCCCGCGCGCCGGGAGGGCCCCTATGGACCGAAGGCAGGGGGCGGCACCCGCAGCCCGGTCTCCCGCCAGATGCGCGCCGCGTCGTAGTAGTGGTCGTGGCCGGCGAGATCTATGTGCCGCTCGGTCAGTCCCCGCTCCGGCGCGACGGCCACGGCCTCGTCGTACCCGAGACTGGTGCGGGGCAGGTCGAATCCGGCGTCGCGGGCGAAGGCCGACGCGAGGGCCCGCACACTCACCGGATCCGGGTGGGCGGCGTGCAGGACATCGCCGCCGGAGCCGGGGCGGGTGCCGCGGACCGCGAGTGCCGCGATCAGGCGGCCGAGATCGCCGACCGAGATCACCGACAGCAGGGGGCGGCCGTCCTCGACCCAGGCGCCGAGGCGAGTGAGGATCTGCGCGATGCCGGGCACGAACCAGCGGTCTCCGGGCCCGTAGACGAAGGCGGCCCGCACCACGGTGCCGCCGTAATCACGCACGGCCAGTTCGGCCGCGAGCCGGCTCTCGCTGAGCACCGAGACCGGATTCGGCACGACGGCATCCTCGTCGACACCGCGGTGCGGGCCGGGACCGTAGACCCCGATCGTGCTGACGTAGATCACGTGCGGCCGGTGCTGCCGGGCCGCCGCGGCCAGGAGGTTCCCGGTCCCGGCACGGTTCACCGCGTCGCACGTCTGCGGGTCCGATCCGGTGTAGGAGGCGGCGTGCACGATCACGTCGGCGGCGGCGACCACGGCGTCCAGGGACGACGGTTCGGTCAGGTCCGCCGCGGCCCTCCGCGTCGCGGCGGGGGGCAGCTCGTCCGGCCGTCGCGCGACGGCCGTGCAGGGCACGCCGGACGCCGTGAGCGCCGCGAGCACGGCGCCCCCGACGAAGCCGGTGGCGCCGATCAGCGCGATTCGCAGGGGTTGCGACGAACGTTCGTCGCGGCGGCGGTCCATTACTGTGGGTACCATTCGGCCGGGTGGGGGAAACCCGATGGGGTTCGTCACGATGCACCTCGTCGGAACACAGGGTGGGAACGGAGTGAGGACGGATGGCTCAGCAAGCGCGGGCGGTGGCGACCAGGCAGCAGATCGTTCTCGGCGCGGCCGAGAACTTCGAACGGTCGGGCTACGAGGGCGCGAGCCTCGGCGCGATCGTCGAGAGCTCGGGCATCACCAAGGGCGCCCTCTACTTCCACTTCCGGTCGAAGGACGAACTCGCCCAAGTCGTCATCGAGGAGCAGCATCGCATCTCGATCGCCGCGGTCGAGGCCATCGCGGGCCTCGACATTTCCGCACTCGAGCAGATCGTGATGCTCTCGCACGAGATGGCGCGGCAGATGATCGACGAGCCGATCGTGCGGGCCGGCATCCGCCTGACGCTCGAACTCAGCGCCACCGACGGTCCCACCGGCCCGTACCTGGACTGGATCGCCGCCTGCGAGAAGCTCACCGAGCAGGCGATCGCCCAGGGCGACATCCTCGACACGATCGACGCGGCCATGCTGGCCCGGTTCGTGATCTCCGCCTACAACGGCGTCCAGCTCGTGTCCAACGTCCTCACCCACCGGCAGGATCTCGAACAGCGCCTCGACGAGATGTGGATCCTGTTGCTGCCCGCCGTAATGCCCGCAGACCGCCACGGTGAGATCCCGCGGATCCGTCGGGCCCGCTGGACGCCGCCCGCCGACTGAACGCCACGCGGCGGTCAGCATCGTGACCGATCCGGTGCGAGCCGCACCGTGCCGGTCGCCAGCGCCTCGCCCCACTGCTCGACCGAGGTCCGCACGGTCCACGGATCGTGCGGATCGATCCGCGCCACCACGTTCGCCCGCTCGTCCAGTTCGACGAACCGGTGGTAGGCGGCCTCGATGAGGTCGACGTCGGCGTGTGGGCGGCCGCATGCGGCGCGGGCGCTCTGCCGGAACGCCTCGAGGACGAGCATGCCGGGAACGTGATCGCTGGGGTGGTCGAACAGGACCGGATGACGATCGTCGACCCGCAGGCGCCAGCGGTTCTCGGCGTACTGCGGACCGAGCACGACGTCCAGTGGCCGGGACTGCCCGACGACGGCGGGGGGAATCGCCGGGGGGCAGACGGGATCCCCGATCGTGCGCGGGCCGGTGCCGTTCCAGCGCAGCCGCTGGTAGTCGTCGGGGGTGAGGACGTTCGCCACTCCCTGTCCCGTGCCCACCTGTCGTCCGTCGACGACGAACACCACCGTCAGATCGAACTGGGACAGCAGCCCGCCGCGGTACACCGGGTCCTCCAGGCAGGCGTCGAGGACGACCTCCGCGGCGCCGGTACCGATGGCGAGCGCCTGCACCGCCGCGTCCACCCGCAGGGTCTGCATGACGAACGGATGACCGAGGGGAACGCGATATTGCGTGTGCCCCAAGTAGATCGCCGTCTGGCGCAGGGTCTCGGCGATCAGCATGGTGTCGTATCGGCCGGTTTCGGTCCGGTAGAAGCCGTGCAGCCGTGGCCACTGCGCGCCCAGCAGGAATCGATGGTCGGCGCCGGCGGACGTGCAGTCCGTCAGGAACACCTCCGACACCGATTGCCGGTGGACGTACCGCCTGGGCACCGTCGACTCGAAACCGAGGACGGGACTGTTCCGGGGCACTGCGTCCGCATCCACGGTCATTGTCGCTTCTTTCATTGCAAACCGGCCGGACTGCTTTTATCGAGGGACTATAGACGACCCGGACGAATCGGAGCACGCCCGTGTCCAGTGACTGGATCGGACGCCGGGAACGGCTTTCGTCCCCCGTCGGTCGCTCGGATGAATTCTTCGAATCCAACAAACCGATCGACCGGTTTATGGTAAGGTGTCAGGCAGTCGGGAAACAAATGAAACAAATGAACAGGGTCGGCCGTCGAGCACGCGGAGGGGTGTTCGAGCGGCAGGCCCGAGGTCACAGCACCTCCGCGCCGCCGGGACTATACGAGGGGTAGCCCCTGCGGCGCGGAGGCGTGTCTGCGTTCACATCGCCGCCACCCGAACCCGGGTGCCTCACTTGCTCGGAATGCGACTTCGCGCTTCGGCGAGCTGATCCTCGAGGTAGACGATCCGGCACGCCGCGTCCACCGCGGTGCCGCTGTCGACCAGTTCCCGCACCCGCGCGACGAGCCGGAGCTGGTTCCGGGAGTAGCGGCGGTGACCGCCCCCGGAACGGTGCGGCACCACGAGGCCCGTGTCGTCCAGACTGCGGAGGAAGGCAGGAGTGACCCCGAGCGCCGCAGCGGCGCGACCCATGCTGAAGGCGGGGTAGTCGTCGTTGTCGAGTTCGTTGGTGACCGCGGGAGCGCGGTCGGGTGTGGGATCCACGTGCCCTTCGTTGCTACGAGAGGGAACCCCGGCACATGGGGCGCCGGGGTTCGTGACGGTTACGACAGTGCCGGCCTCGACCGGCACGAGGAAATGACATACACGAGTTCGCAATCCCGAGGGATACGCATCACCAGCCTCTCGCTCTGCTCTCCGGTGGCGACGTGGTCGGCCTCCGCAGAGTCC
>NZ_PCZU01000090.1:0-9125 GCF_002887785.1 Rhodococcus sp. ENV425 | reverse complement strand
TCTGCAACTTCCCCGGCAACCCGTCGGTTGCCCCTCTTCCGGATCCTTCGCGTTGACGTCCTCGATGTTATCGGCCTCGATGCCGAAAGTCTACTGTTTCGACTGTAGATTTTCTCGTCGCGTCGAGACGTCCGGAACGGCCGGCCGAACCTGTCGGACCGGTGCGGCACCATGAGCACACCGCCGCCGGAAGGAACGCTCATGACCGAGATCCTCGACCTGGCACCGGCCGCCCACGAGATGGCACGGCTCGTCGGCGCGCTCACGCACGAACAACTCGCCCATCCCACCCCGTGCGCCGGCACCACCATCGGGGACCTGGTGGATCACGTGGGCGGGCTGTCCCTGGCATTCACCGCCGCCGCCGGGAAAGCCGTCGGCGACCACACCGGGCAGGGACCGTCCGCCGACGCGTCCCGGCTCGGCGACGACTGGCGCACCAGGATCCCCGGGCAGGTCCTCGCCCTCGCCGAGGCGTGGCGCGATCCCGGCGCATGGACCGGAACCACCCAGGCCGGCGGCATCGATCTGCCCGGTCACGTCGCGGGGATCGTGGCGCTCGACGAACTCGTGATCCACGGCTGGGACATCGCCACCGCCAGCGGCCGGAGGTTCTCCTGCGATCCCGCCGCGCTGGCCGCGTGCCTGTCGTTCGTCGCCGCGACCACCGACGAGGAACGCGCGGCCGGCGGGCTCTTCGGGCCGGCGGTCGCGGTTCCCGACGACGCCCCGGACCTCGATCGTCTGATCGGGCTCAGCGGGCGTGACCCGTCGTGGCGGCCACCGCCCGGCCCCTCGGGCCGCCCACCGCGGGCCCCGGAGGGCGGGCCGGGCTAGGCTCGGCCGGCCACCGGCTGCGCCCCGCCCACCGAAAGGAACGTGAGCCTTGTCCGAGACGGACCGCCGCCCTCCCCGTCCGGACCTTCTGGCCGACTGCGGCAGTTGCTTCGGTTTGTGTTGTGTGGCTCTGCCTTTCGCCGCATCGACCGATTTCGCGATCGACAAGGAGGCGGGCCGGCCCTGCCCGAACCTGCGGGACGACTTCCGCTGCGGCATCCACCGGGACCTGCGGCGCAAGGGGTTCACCGGGTGCACCGTCTACGACTGTTTCGGCGCCGGCCAGAAGGTCTCACAGGTCACGTTCGGCGGCGCGGACTGGCGTCGCGCGCCGCAGACCGCCCGGCGGATGTTCGACGTCTTTCCCGTCGTGCGCCAACTGCACGAGCTGCTCTGGTATCTCGACGAGGCGGTGTCCCTGCCCACCTCCGGGCCGCTCCGCGCGGACCTGCGCGGTGCGCGTGCCGCGACCGACCGGCTGACCCGCGGCGACGCCGACGCCCTCGCCGGACTCGACGTCGCGGCGCACCGGCAGGAGATCAATGCCCTGCTGTTGCGCGCGAGCGAACTCGCCCGGGCCGCCGTGCCCGGCCGGAGGAAGAACCGCCGCGGCGCGGACCTGCTCGGCGCGAAGCTCCGGCGCGCCGACCTGCACGGTGCGAACCTGCGCGGCGCCCTCCTCGTCGCCGCGGACCTGCGCGAGGCGGACCTGCGCCGGGCCGACCTCATCGGCGCCGACCTGAGGGACGCCGACCTGCGCGGCGCCGACCTCACCGGATGCCTGTTCCTCGTCCAGTCACAGGTCGATTCCGCCCGGGGTGACGCACGTACCCGGCTGCCCGCCACAGTGGCCACACCCGAGCACTGGTAGCACAACGGGCGAATCGGGCCCGTTGCTCGCGAAAGCCCTCGATCCGGCCGCAATCGGGTGTGCAATAGGTCCCATGAACATCCCCGACCTCCTTCCCACAGACCGCCGCCGGATGGCTCGTGCTGCCGTGGATTCGTTGGGCAGCCAGCGCAGCGACCACGCCCTCGTACGCGTGAAGTGCCCCGCCAGCCACAACGTCGCCACCGTCTACCGCACCCCGGAGGGGCCGGTGCTCGTCGCCGGCGGTGGTCCGACGGCGCACGGCAATCGCGACCGGTCCGAGACCGCGCACCACGGCGGATCCCTCGGGTCCGAGTTCGTCGACACCCTCGAGGCGACCCAGTTCGAGGACGACGACGTGCCCGCGCGCTGCGCGTGCGGTCCGCACACCCTCTCGCGCCAGGACCTGCAGGCCGCGGTCCGCTCGCACACCCGCACCGTCACCCTGGCCTGAGCCGGACCCGATGAGCACCGCCGACAGCCGGCGCGACCGCGGCGTCGATTCCGGCGGCCGGGACGTCGAGCTCGAGCTTCGCGACGTGAGCCTGGCCGGCACCCTGACCGTCCCCGCCGGATCGGACGGCCTGGTGATCTTCGTGCACGGCAGCGGCAGCAGCCGGTTCAGCCCGCGTAACCGGTACGTCGCCGGGGAACTGAACGCCGCCGGCCTGGGCACGTTGCTGTTCGACCTGCTGACCGCCGGCGAGGAGGGCGACCGCGCCCTCGTCTTCGACATCGAACTGCTCGCGAGCCGGCTCGGCGAGGTGACCGATCTCGTCCGCGCGGAAGCCGAGTGGATCGGCTACTTCGGGGCCAGCACCGGCGCCGCCGCGGCGCTGTGGGCCGCCGCCGATCCGGACCGGGAGATCGCCGCCGTCGTCTCCCGCGGCGGGCGACCCGATCTGGCGATGCCCCGGCTCGGCCGGGTCCGCGCCCCCACGCTCATGCTGGTCGGCGGCCTGGATCGCATGGTGATCGAACTGAACCGGCAGGCCGCCGCGGCCATGCGGTGCGAACACGAACTGCGGATCGTGCGCGGGGCGACGCACCTGTTCGAGGAACCCGGCACGCTCGAGGTCGTGGCACAGCAAGCGCGGGACTGGTTCCTCGATCACCGCCCGGCGCCTCCGGCCTGACCGGCGCGCAACATACACGGCGTCGGATCTCTCTGCCGCTCCGGGGAATTCGGACATCGAAGACGGAACGCCCGGGGCACCGCACCGACTCACCGGCCTGCGCTGGGCAAACACGGGTACGGTGGACACGACGGCACAGTCCTCGTACTGTGACGGAGGACACAAACTCGGGTAACTGCCGAACCGGCGGGGTACCCGCACTACAACGAGTTGACACACGCCCAGTGGCGACACCTCAGAGGCGGACAATTGACGATCGAAGCACACCGTGACATCCCCGCGGTACGACGCCTGACGGCACTCGACACCGCGCAGGCTCTTCTCCGCTCCGCAAGGGGCCGTTCCTACACCGAGGACCAGGCGTTCGACGAACTGCTCGACGCCTCGATGCGCTTCCACGTCGACATCGTCGACCTGTGCGAAGCCTTCACCGACCTGGCCACCGGTCCCGGCACCGTCCAGGGACTCCGACGTACCGTCCACGGACACCGGCGCGCCCACACCGTCGCGGCCGAACTGTGGGGCCCGCTGCTCGACCGGAGGACCGCCCCCGCCGAGAACTGATCACCGGAAGCGGATGCTCAGCGTGCGCCGGACGAGGTCACCGATCTCGTCCGCCCACGCGAGGATGCCGAGCGTCGAGTCGATGTTCCCCGGCGGCGTCCGTACCAGGGTGTCCCTGCGGATCAACCGCTCGAAGTCCACGGTCACCGGATCCGGGCGCACCCCGCCGTTGCCGTGGTGGAACTGCACCCCGGCGCGGCGCATCACGTTGATCAGCTCCTGCGCGAGGATCCCGTTCGCGACCGTCGTCGGATGCACGCCGTCGAGGGAGAACAGCCCGCCCGCGGCCCGGCCCCCACGACCGTCGGCCGTCAGGAACCGCGAGTCCGGCACGGGGTCGAGCGCGGCAAGTGCGGACGGGAGCGGGTACGGGGTCCACCACGCCGGACGGGCACCGACATCGGTGACGAAGCGCCGCGACGCGAGGCGCTCGAGCAGGCCGGCCACGTCCAGCAGATACCAGTCCCGGGCCGGGCCGTGCACCCCGGAACGAGCGTCGGCGACCGCCTGCTCGATGCGGTCGTTGTACAGGTCGATCGCGACGTCCACCGCGTACGCGCCGGCACCCGTGATGTGCTCGTCCTGAGCCGGGTCGAACCGCGCCTCCTCGATCCACGGCCGGGTGTAGTACGGGAAATAGGGCGACCCCGATTCCATCTTGCGTCCGAGTCCCTTCGCGATCGGCGCGATGGTGACGTGGGGAATCGTGCACCACACGACGTGCCGCGCCCGGATCGCCGCCACCCGCTCGACCACCTCCGCGAACTCGGCCGCGAAGTGCTCGGGCCGCCAGATGGTGTAGGCGTCCTTCGCGGTGAGGTCGCGAAAGTCCGGACCGCTCCATGCGATGCGCAGGTCCGTGACCGTGCCGAGCGCGTTGTTGGAGCCGAGGAACACCACCAGCGTCTCGATCCCGGACTCGGTCGTGTCGTCGTGGTCGTCGCCGAGCGCCGCGGCCGCGTCGAACAACGTCATCGCTTTCGCCCCGTCGCTCCAGCGCGGATACACCCGCAACGCGGCGCGCTCCCCGTTGTTCTGCACGATCTGGTCGAGCAGGTCGTCGTTCGGTGCGGCGATCGCCGCCTCGCACGTCGCGGCGGTCTTGCTCAGGGCGTCGCGCAGGTCCCAGCCGAAACAGGACAGGTTGTGCTGGTATGCCGCCGGCAGCGGCGGCTCCCGACCGGGCCCGCGCTCCCAGTAGTCCTCCACCTGGTCCATGAACGCGCGGACGGCGAACAGCGCGAGCGGGGTCTCCCACATGTTCACCGACGGCCCGAAGCGTCGCTCGAGATCGCGCAGGAGCAGTTCGATGTTGAGCGGCAACCCGCCCGGACCGCCGTAGCGCGGGTAGCGGAACCGGCGGAGCCAGCCGAGTTCGTGGGCGACGATCGCGGGGACCGAGACGTCGGTGTGGAAGACGGCGCCGCTCTGGAACCCCTGCAGCACCGAGTCGCCGATCGCGACGAGCCGGTGCGGGGGCACCCCCTTGGTGTCGACCCGCACGTCGCGGCCGAGCGCCGGATCCGACACCGGCACCCGGGGGGCGGACGCCGCGCGCACCCGCACGTCCGCGGGTGTGCCGTCCGGGAGATCCATCGGAGTCACCGGCATTTCGTCCTCCCCCGGGCCGCGCGTGCGCCTGCTCCGAGCGTGAGCCGCGCGCGGTGGGTTGTCAACGACCCGGCCGGCGACCAATTCTGTAGGGCATGGCTACCGACGAGGACTTCGCGCACACCGACGAGGCAGCCCGCAATCGGCGGGAGAAGGCGCTCGTCCTCGCCCGGTTCGCCTGGAATCGCGGCATCACCGCGGACGAGCTGCTGGCCCTGAGCGACGACGTGCGCCGGAAGCTGGCCCGGGCCGCCGGAGCGCACCCGCCGCGCACGATGGAGACGTGGGCGCTCGTCGCGCGGCTGCTCACCGAGAAGTCGGCGTGGGCCGCGCAGCATCCCGGCCATCCCGCAGCCGCCCCCACCGCCGCGGACGAGAAGATCATGTGGGTGAAGAAGCCGCCGCGCCGGTGGCTGTGAGCCCCCCGGACCCTCACGCGCCGAGCGGGCCGAACGCGTACGACACGGCCGGCACCTGCATCGCGAACCGGACGAGGTGACCCTCGCGCGCGGCGCAGACGCTCCCGGCACCGCCGGGCAGGGGTGGCAGCGCGACGTCGCGTGGTGGGAGCAGCCGTCCCGGCACCGGCACGCCGTAGCAGCGGGCGTCGCCCAGCTCGATCCGGGCCACGCCGTCCGTGACGGTGGCGTCGACGAGCGCGGTGAGCCGGCGGCGGCGATGCGTCGCGCGGATCGATCCGTCGCGGTCGAGGGCGAGAACCCAGGCGTGGCCGAGGGAGTTGAGCCAGTCGAGCACGGTGCCGACGCCGCTGGTGCCGTGCACGTCGAGGCGGTGTGCGCTGAGCCGGGTGCGGAGCCCGGGGACGACACGCACCCCGTGCGCCACCACGGTCACCTCGTCCACCCGGCGCCCGCCCCAGTCGACCGCCGCGAGCTCGACCCGGGACTGCAGGTGCGCGCGGCGACGGCGCACCTGCACCGACCGCACCGTCGCCCGCACCGGCACGCCGTGCACGTCCGTCGCGACGGTGCGTCCGACGTATCGGTGCGTCAGGCCCAGAGCGAGCGCGGTGACGATCACGTCCGGGACCAGGGCGGTCGTCGTGCCGGCGGCGAGGTCGGCGAGCGGCTCCACCCAGCGGGTGGCCCACCCGTCCGCTTCGACGCCGGTGTCCATCCGGACATCATGCCCTCTCCGGCGCCGTGCGCCCCGCCTCGGCCGAATGTGACACGCGTTCAATGTGATCGAACCTGTGTGACATTCGGCCACCGCGGAGTCAGCGGTCGGCGTCGTCCCAGATCCGCAGGATGGTCGAGAGGATGTCCTCGGACACGCCCAGGCCGCCGAGGTGGCTCTCGCCGGGCAGGTGGTGGAACTGGGCGTCGGGCAGCCGGCCCACCACATGCAGGCCGTGTTCCATGGGGACGATGTGGTCCGTGTCGCCGTGCCACCACCGGACCGGCACCTTGACGTCCTCGAGACGGAAACCCCAGTCCCGGGCGAACGCCACGATATCGGCGAAGGGCGCGGCCATCTGCTTGCGGCTGCCGTTGAGCAGATCGTCGAGGAACATCGCCTTGAACTCGGGGCGGGCCAGCAACTGCCGGTCGGCCTCGGGCGAGAGCCACCCGTACATGTCGATGAGCGGCGATGCGAACGGCCGCACGACCCGGATCATCGACCTCACGCCCATGCCGATGGGGACACCCCAGACGGTGAGCAGCGGCGCGACCATTGTGCCCAATCGCATCAGGCCGCCGCTGATCGCGTCGGGCCCGACGACGGGCGCAACGCCCCCGAGCACCGCGGCGGCCACGACCCGCTCGGGCATCGCATGCGCCGCGGCGAGGGTGTAGGGGCCGCCGCCGGAGAGTCCGACGACCGCCATCCGGTCCACGCCGAGAGTGTCCGCGACGATGCGCAGGTCGTCCGCGAAGGCGAGGACGTTCTCGTAGCGGTGCGGACTCGACGAGCCGATGCCGGGGCGGTCGAGGCCGATGAGCCGTACGTGCTCGCGCTCGGCGTAGCTGCGTGCCTCGACGGGGATCTGCCGACGCGCCCCGGGGGTGCCGTGTAGCCAGAACACCGCCCGGCCCTGGGCCGATCCGAACTCGGCGAAGCCGATCCGGCGGCCGCCCCCGACCGCGACGGAACCTTCCAGCTTGGGACGTTCGACGTCGATCATGGGCGCCAGCATGCCACGTGGCTGCGGTCACACGACGCAGGTGTCCGTGACAGCGCGGGCCGGGCATCCCCGGCGACGGGCCCCGCGCTCAGCGCAGCGCGTCGATCAGCTCACCGACGGTGTGTGCGGATTCGAGCGGATGACGGAGGCGCCCGGCCGGATTCACCGAGTAGAGGTTGCGGCGGCCCGCGCGGGTGCGGGTCAGGTAGCCGCCGTCGACCAGGTCGGCGAGGATCGTCTGCACGGACCGCTCGGTGATCCCGATCCGCTGCGCGAGTTCGCGGACGGTGGGCTGTCCGCCTCCGGCGACACACAGCAGTACGTGCGCGTGGTTGGTCAGGAACGTCCAGCCCCGGGCACGGTCCTCGTCGCCGGCGGGCGGCGTTCCGGGGCGGGGGGAGGAGGTCACCCGCACACCATAGGGCACCGCGGTTTCCGGTATCGCGCTTCGCGCTCGGGCCGCGGCCGCGTCCCTGGTGCGCCCGGGCGGCCCCGGGTAGGGTTCGCCGGGTGAACACCGGGCCGGCACTACTCCACTCACGGATCGGCGACCCGGTGGAGGTCTGAGCGTGGACCGCAACGAGTCGGCGCGGTTCTTCCGTGAACTGTTGGAACTGTCGGAAGCACCGTCCTGGGGCCCGTTCACCAACATCCAGCTCGACGACGGCGTACTGCTGCAGTTCGCCGAGCCCCCGGTGGAGATCCAGATGCAGCACTACGCGTTCATGGTCGACGACGACGCCTTCGACCGGGCGTATCGGCGGCTGTGCGACGCCGGCATCGAGCACTGGGCCGATCCGCAGATGCGCCGCCCCGGCGAAACGAACACGGGGCACGGCGGGCGCGGGGTCTATTTCAAGGACCCGGCCGGTCACGCGATCGAGCTGCTCACCCGCCCCTACCTCCCGCTCCCTTGACAGTTAACCGGAAATACTATTCACTAATTACAGTTCGCGAAAGGGAGTATCCCTCCGCGCTTCGTCGTCAACTCGGGGGCCGTCCGCCGGCCCCCCGGCGGAGCGGGCTCGGTTCGAGCCGGGAAAGACTTTCGGCCGTTTCGAGGCTGAGAGGTGGTCCCGATGACCGTTCCGTTGTGGTTGTGGGCGGCGGTACTCGCCGCGATCGTGGCGATGCTGGCGGTGGACCTGTTCGCGCACCGCCGCGCGCACGTGATCGGCGTGCGCGAGGCCGCAGGCTGGTCGCTGTTCTGGGTCGGCACCGGCGTCGGATTCGGCGCGCTGATCTGGTGGCAGTACGGCTCGGAGTTCGGCCAGCAGTACTTCTCCGGCTACCTGATCGAGAAGTCGCTCGCCGTCGACAACGTCTTCGTCTGGGCGATCATCCTGACGTACTTCGCCGTGCCGCGTGAGTACCAGCACCGGGTCCTGTTCCTCGGTGTGCTCGGCGCCCTGGTGTTCCGGGGTCTGTTCATCGCGGCGGGCTCGGTCCTCATCGCGAGCTTCGGCTGGATCCTCTACCTGTTCGCGGCGTTCCTGCTCTACACCGGCTACCGGATGATCCGGCAGCGCGACGAGCACCTCGACCCCGAGAAGTCCCGGGCGCTGCGGCTGTTCCGCCGCCACGTACCGATGACCGACGCCTACCACGGACAGAAGTTCCTCGTCCGCCGCGGTGGTGCGCTGCTGGCCACCCCCCTGCTCGCGGTGCTGGTGCTCATCGAGATCACCGACATCGTCTTCGCGGTCGACTCGATCCCCGCGATCTTCGCGGTCACGGACGTGCCGTTCCTCGTCTTCACCGCCAACGCGTTCGCGGTGCTGGGCCTGCGAGCGATGTACTTCCTGCTCGCCGACCTGATCCACCGCTTCGTGTACCTGAAGATCGGGCTGGCGCTGGTGCTGATGTGGGTCGGCGTCAAGATGCTGCTGAAGATCGACGTGTTCTACGTGCCGACACCGATCTCGCTCGCCGTCGTCGCCACGATCCTGACCGTGTCGAT
>NZ_PCZU01000089.1:8934-15909 GCF_002887785.1 Rhodococcus sp. ENV425 | reverse complement strand
GACGCCCTGCGGGCGGTGTTCGGGGTGGACTTCGAGGTGACCTGCGTGCAGGGCGCTGCGACACCCCCCACCGCCGCGAAACCGGCCCCGGCGCAGGCGGGGTCGCGCCCTTCCGGTCAGCCTCGGTTCTCCCGGCCCAGCCAGGCCCGGCAGGCCCAGCCCGCCCCGCAAACGCGCGTGACGTCCCCCGGCGCGCCCCCGGTTCCGTCGCGTCCCGAGGTCGACGACATCCCGCCGCCCGAGGCGCCGGACTACCCGGACGACCCCGGTCCCGAGCCGGACTACGAGCCGCCGCGGATCAGCCCCGCCGACGTCACCCCCGAGGACGAGGAAGAGATGTTCGCCGAGGCCGCCACCCCGGGCGACCCGTCGACGCGGCGCGAACCGGAGGACGTGGCGATCGAGTTGCTGCAGGACATCCTGGGCGCGAAGAAGATCAGCGAGTGAGCACGAAAGATCGGTAAGTTGACCGATTGTCGGCGTGATCGCCGGGTTCCTATGGTCGAGCCACCTCAACCGGAACCCCGCGATTCACGGAGACAACCATGACCGATACCCTTTCCTGGCTCAGTGCAGCCGAACTCGCGACCGACGTTCGCCGAGGACAGATCAGCGCGAGCGAAGTCGCGGCGCACTTCGTGCGGCGCGTGGACAATGTCAACCCGGCGATCAACGCGATCGTCGACTTCGATCGCGAACAGGTCCTGGCGGACGCGCGCGCACTGGATGCGAAACTGGTCGGCGGCGAGTCCGTCGGACCTCTGCACGGAGTGCCGTTCACGATCAAGGATCTGACGGCCGTGGCGGGCCGGCCCCTGACGTTCGGCATGGTGCCGATGAAGGACAACATCGCCGAGCACGACGCGGTAATCGTTCGGCGGCTGAAGGCCGCAGGCGGTCTCTACCTGGGCAAGACCAACACACCGGAGAGCGGGTACTACGGCGGCACGGACAACCACCTGTTCGGTCCCACCCACAATCCGTGGAAGCGCGGATACAGCGCGGGAGGTTCCAGCGGCGGAGCCGCCGCCGCCGTCGCGGCCGGTCTCGGCCCGCTGGCCGAAGGCAGCGACGGGGCGGGGTCGGTGCGCATTCCTGCGTCGCTCTGTGGCGTGGTCGGGCTCAAGCCCTCGACCGGGCGGGTGCCGCAGACCATTCTGGGTGGTCGCTTCTACCATTGGGCCTACCACGGTCCGATCACCCGCACGGTCGAAGACAATGCCCTCATGCTCGGTGTCGTCGCCGGACCCGACGAATCCGATCCGCTCAGTCTGCCGGCCTCGGACACCGACTACGTCGCCGAGACGAAGAAGGACATCGCCGGGTGGCGTATCGCCTGGTCACCGGATCTCGGCTTCGCAGAGGTCGATCCGGAGGTGGCGGCGATCTGCGCGCAGGCCGTTCGGGCGTTCGAGGACCTCGGTGCCCGGGTCGAGGAGGCGGCGCCCGGCTGGGGAGACCCGGAAGAAGCGATGTGGCACGGCATCTGGGTTCCCGGTTTCGCGGCCGAACACGACATGATCGACTGGGACGAGTGGCAGGGCCAGGTCGACGACAATCTCGTCGAATTGATGCGTGAAGGAGAGCGTCTCACAGGTGTCGATGTCGGGCGGGCGGACCTGTTCCGTGGCCGGATGTGGGATACGTTCTCGTCGTTCATGCAGGACTACGACCTGCTGGTCTCGCCCACGCTGTGTGAAGCGGCCCATCCGCTGGGACAGTTCGCTCCCGGCCGGCTGGCGGGCGCGGCTCTGCGCACCCAGCTGCTCGGCTGGCTGATGACCTATCCGTACAACATGCTGACGACCCCGGCCGTCACCGTCCCTGCCGGATTCACGTCGGACGGACGTCCGGTCGGACTGCAGATCGCGGGACGGCTCCACGCCGACGCTGCGGTACTGCGCGCAGCGGCGAACTTCGAACGCGCTCGCCCCTGGGCGGACCGCATCCCGGAACTGTGACCGGGCGGGGAAACGGGCACACGAGAGGGAAAATATCTGCCCGGTAACAGGATTCGGCTCCGCTGGACACGGGGTTCGACTATCGTCGAGCAATGGTCGTACCCGTGTTCAGTGGACTGGTCTCGGTGTTGCTGGGAGAGAACGCCGTCGACCGCATGGCCGGACTTACCCGGTACATGACCGATCAGCTCGACTGCGCGGCGGCTGCCGTGACACGCGTGGCGGGCGGTCGGCACGCGGTGGTGGCCAGCCGTGGCTACGACGACCGGACCCTGGACTACCTCGTCACCGATTTCGTCGACAAGGATCCGGGCATGCAGGCGGTTCGGGCCGAGCCCTCCGCGATACTGACCTGGCGGGACATCCCGTCGTATCGTCAGACCTACTCGGTGCGCGAAGTGTTCGTCCCTGCCGGATTCTCCGAAGGCACCTCCGTCGTTCTGACGTCCCCCACCGGCGTGGCGGTGGGGGCTCTGCACGTCAGTGTGGCGCGCGATTCGGTTCCCCACGGGGTCAAGACGACGCTGAGCGATGCCCGGGAGTACGCCGCCTGGTCGGTGGACACGCTCACGCAGCAGGAAGAGGTGGCCCTCACCCCACGAGAACACGAAGTTCTCGAACTGGTGATCGCCGGCCTGTCCAACCGCGAGATCGCGCAGCGAATGCAGCTGTCGCGCAGCACGGTCAACACTCATGTGGAGCATCTGCTGCGCAAATTGAAGGCCCCCAACCGGGTCGGTGCGGTGGTGCGCGCGGTCCGGCTCGGTCTGGTGTCGAATCGGGATCCGTGGGCGCAGCCCACGTAGCAGCCCGCTCCGGGCCGGCGGCGGGATCCCGATATGGACGTCCCGTTCAGGTCAGCAGGGGCACGAGTTGCTGCGCGTGCTCTCGGAGTGAGTCGAGGTGGCGCAGCAGCAGGTGCTGGTGGTCGATGCTGCCGGACAGGACCAGGCCCGCGACGAGGGTGCCGGTGGCGGAGCGGACGGGAACGGCGAGGCACGCGGAGTCGTCGCGCAGTTCGCCGAACTGGGTGGCGAAGCCCCGGTCGCGGATCTCCCCGAGGTGACGGAGCAGGTCGCTGCGCACGACGATCGTGCGGCCGGTGAGGGCATGGGGTTCCCACCGGGGGAGGACGGTGTCGAGGTCGATCTTCTCGGCGAGCAGCAGCTTGCCGACGGCGCTCGCCTGGAGGTGCCGATTGAGGAGGGCCTCGTCGGCGCGGGGTGGATATTCGGGGTCGGCGTCGGCAAGGCGGAGCGCCGTGTCGGTGTAGTAGAACAGGTGGACGCCGAAGCGGACGGTCAGCCGAAGTTCGGTGAGAAGGTTACGTGCGGCTGTGCAGACGGTGGGGACGACGGCCGCGTCGACCAGTATGCCGATCTTGCGCCCGAGTGCGAAGCCGGACAGATCGGGTAGCCGGACGACGTAGCCTTCTCCGGCGAGCAGGTTCAGGAGCCGATAGGTGGTCGCCGGCGGCAGGGAGAGGTGTGCGGCGATGTCCTTGGCGGTGACCCCGGCCCCGGCCCGGGCGACTTCCTCGAGGACACGCAGGGCGCTGATCACCGCTTTCGGCTGCCGCCCCGACAGGGTTCCGTCCACGGGGCTCACCGCCGCACCTGCCAGGGGCGGTGCCGGCCGAGCAGATCGGCGGCGACGGTCTCGTCGTAGACGCCTATCCGGTCCGCGACGTCCGGGGCGCGCCGCACCCGGACCGCGAGCAGCGCGCCTCCGAGGAGCATCAGGACCGCGTACACGGCGGTCATTGCGCCCGCCACGTAGATCCCCGACGCAGCCGCCCACACGATCAGCGCCACCAGGCACGTGGCGGTGAGCGCGCCGATGACCAGCGGCAGACGGGTCAGCTCACCGATCCGGCGCAGGAACGCGGGCGTAGCGACGCAGAGGAGGATGTAGGCGAGGACGTACCCGTGCGCCGAGAGGGCCAGCAGCCCGATCAGGACGTCGCGGTTCGAGCCGGTCGCCGCCAGAAAGACGACGGGCACGACAACGACGACAGGCATCGCGACGGCCAGGGCGACGTGCGGCGTGTGGAACCGGGCGTGGGCACGGCCGACGACCGCCGGGGCGACGCCCTCGCGGCCCATCGCGAACAGGGTGCGCGACAGCGCGGTGGTGGAGCCCATGACGCACGCGAACCACGACGCGGTGATTCCGAGTTCCATCAGGACCGACAGCACCGCCGAGCCGCTCCCGGCGGTGTCCGGGAGGGTGAGCACGATCCGGAGCGAACCGACTCCTTCCCTTGCGGACTCCGGCAGCTGCATCGTCGCGGCGAACACGTAGAGCGCCGCGAGCACGACCGGCGTCCACCTGATCGCGCGGGGCACGCTGATCAGCGGGCTGTGGGCTTCACGTGCCACCGTTCCGGCGCTCTCGAAGCCGACGAACGAGGTGATCGCCAGCAGGAGCGCGAAGCCGATCGCGGATTCCGAACCGGTTCCGGTCGGCGCCGAGGGCGGGTCGCCGTCCCGGACGGACACGGCGAACGCGATCACCAGGACGACCGATGCGGCGACGATGGCGAACGCCTCGACGCCCAGCATGATGCGGGCGGAGAGCTGGACGCCGCGGACCATCAGCAGCAGCGCGACGGCGCCGACGACGCCGACGAGCACTGCACTCGTCGCCGCTCCGGCCGGCAACCCGATCCGTTCGAGCAGCGACGCCAGATAGCTCGCTGCCCCCACCGTGCTGGCCATGGCGGCGGCCGCGTAGCCGATCAGCAGCGACCATCCCCCGGCGAAGCCGAGGCGGGGGCCGAGACCCTTCACCGTGTAGCTGTACAAGCCGCTGACCGCGACCATGCGGGTGGCGAACTGCCCGATGCAGTATCCGACGGCAGCCATCAGGACGGCCGCCGCGACGAACACCGGGATCGCCGCCCGCCCGGCTTCGGGGATGACGAGAGCCGGCAGGGTGACCATCACCGCGGACGGGGCGACGGCCGAGACGGACTGTGCGAGCACCTCGAAGAACGTGAGGCGTCCGCGCTCGAGGCCGGCCACCGGCGAACTACTTCGGATCTGTGGTGTACCGGACACCTTGCACCTGCTTCCACACTCGCCAGGGGACGTCGAGCGTCTGCCGCCGGACGATCCCGTGGGGTGCACGGTAGCGCAGGCACGCAGTGCGCTGCACCGATCGCACATCAATTTTCGGTCACTCGAATGAGAACGACGGGCCGTCCGGCGCCCGATCGGGCGGGGCCGGCGGTGCTCGTGCGGCCGTCACCTGGGCTGCGGTCGAGAAGTCGAACGAGAATCGGGAAACGGTCTGGGCCGCAGTCGAATGAGAATCGGACACCGCGTAATTTCCATCCGGAATCGGGGGTGACTCCCGCCACATCGTGTGGTTATCGTGGGTTCGGGTCACAGCGACGGAAACCGGCGGTTCTGCGTCGAAACGACTGTACCCGAGTCTTTTTCGCTATCTCTCACGAGTCGGAGACATCATGACTGCAGTTGCGCAATCCGCCACCGGCCTGCTTCCGGAGGTGGTCGACTTCCTCTCGTCGCCGAAGCAGATGCTGATCGGTGGCCGGTGGGTCGAGTCGGCCTCGGGCCGGCGGTTCGACACGGTCGACCCCGCCACCGGGCAGGTGCTGACCACGGTGCCGCACGGCGGCGCCGAGGACGTCGACCGGGCCGTCGCCGCTGCCCGCCGGGCGTTCGAGGAGGGACCGTGGCGGCGCCTGACCCCGGCCGAGCGCCAGCGCATCCTGTGGCGGATCGGCGAGGGCATCCTGGCCCGGGCGGACCAGTTCGCCCAGCTCGAGTCCCTGGACAACGGCAAGTCGGTGGTCGTCGCGAAGGCGGTCGACGTCACCTGGGCGGCCGAGATCTTCTTCTACTACGCCGGTTGGGCGACCAAGATCGAGGGCCGCACCGTCCCGGTGTCGGTTCCGTGGGCTCCGGGCGCACGTTTCCACGCGTTCACCAGCCGCGAGCCGGTGGGGGTGTGCGCCCAGATCGTGCCGTGGAACTTTCCGCTGGTGATGGCCGCCTTCAAGCTCGCCCCTGCGCTGGCGTGCGCGAACACGCTGGTGCTCAAGCCTGCGGAGCAGACCCCGCTCACCGCCCTGCTGCTCGCCGAGGTCGCCGCCGAGGCCGGGGTGCCCGACGGCGTCGTCAACGTGGTCACGGGCTTCGGGGACGCGGGTGCGGCCCTGTCGGCCCATCACGACGTCGACAAGGTCGCCTTCACCGGCTCGACCGAGGTCGGCAAGAAGATCGTGGGCGCCGCCGCCGGGAACCTGAAGAAGGTCTCGCTCGAACTCGGCGGCAAGAGCCCCCAGGTCGTCTTCGCGGACGCCGACCTCGAGGCCGCGATCCCCGGTGTCGCCGGCGGATTCCTGTTCAACCACGGTCAGGCGTGCACCGCCGGGACGCGGTTGCTGGTGGAGGATCGCATCTTCGACGAATTCACCCAGGGCGTAGCGGAATTCGCCCGGTCGCAGAAGATCGGTCCAGGACTCGATCCCGCCAGCGATATCGGCCCGCTGATCTCCGAGGAGCAACTCGGCAAGGTGACCGGTTACCTCCGCGCCGGCCTCGAGGACGGGGCTCGTGCCCTGACCGGAGGAAAGCGCCACGGCGACAGTGGCTTCTACGTCGAGCCGACGCTCCTCGTCGACGTGCGCAGCGACTTCGGTGTGTACCGGGAGGAGATCTTCGGCCCGGTCGCCGTCGCGGTGCCCTTCAACCGGGAGGAGGGAGTTCGTGCCGCCGCCAACGACACCCCCTACGGGCTCGCGGCGAGCGTCTGGACGCGGGACGTCTCCCGGGCCCACGAGGTCGCCGCCGAGATCAAGGCGGGCACGGTCTGGATCAACTGCCACAACGCGTTCGACACCGCACTGCCCTTCGGGGGATACAAGCAGTCGGGCTGGGGGCGGGAACTCGGTGAGGGGGCCCTGGCGGAGTACACCCAGACCAAGTCGGTCAACATCGCACTGTGACCGGTCGGGGCGGTGCCCGGCACTGTGTGGGCACCG
>NZ_PCZU01000089.1:0-8906 GCF_002887785.1 Rhodococcus sp. ENV425 | reverse complement strand
CCCCTGCCGGGCCGAACGAGAACCCGGCCCCCCGCCCTTCTCGTTTGCCGTCGACGAACCGTGACGCCGCGGTGACCGCACCGACAACGTCCGGGCGCACGCTTCTTCCGGCGGTCGGCACCGACATCGCCGGCGCACTCCCTCTCCCGAAAGTCGAAGCACCGATGACCCTCAACGCTCGCGCACACGAACCCCCCACCCACCGGTTGTCCGGCAGCCTCGGCCCCGGCGCCGTCGTCTTCATGGTGGTCGCGGCCGCGGCCCCGCTGACCGTGATCGCCGGCACGGTCCCACTCGGTATCTCCGCCGGAAACGGGGCCGCGTACCCCGCCTCGTACATCGTCTGCACGGTGGTCCTGCTCTTCTTCGCCGTCGGCTTCACCGCGATGGCGAAGCACGTGCCCGGGGCGGGGGCGTTCTACACCTTCGTCACCCACGGACTCGGCCGGCACGTCGGACTGGGTTCCGCGTTCCTGGCGCTGCTGTCCTACACCGCGGTGCAGGGTGCCGTCTACGGATACCTCGGCGCGGCCCTCGGCGACTTCGTGACCTCGCACGGCGGTCCCGAGTTGCCCTGGTATCTCTGGGCTCTGATCGTTCTGGTGGCGGTCGCGATTCTCGGCTACCGCCACATCGACCTGTCCGGAAAGGTCCTCGGGGTCCTGCTGCTCTGCGAGGTCGGCATCGTACTGGTGATCGATGCAGCGGTGATCGCCCGCGGCGGAGCGGAGGGTCCTTCCACCGCCGCGCTACGCCCCTCCGAGTTCTTCTCGGGCGCACCGGGAATCGCCCTGATCTTCGCTGTCGCCGGCTACATCGGCTTCGAGGCGACCGCAGTCTTCCGTGACGAGGTGCGCGATCCGGCCCGGACCATTCCGCGGGCCACCTATCTCGCCCTGGTGGTCATCGGTGGCTTCTATGCGCTGTCGAGCTGGGCGCTGGTCAGCGCGTGGGGCGACGAGGGCGCCGTCGTCCTGGCCACCGAGAACCCCGAGGGCATGATCATCGAGACCGCGACCCGCTACGTGGGAGCGGCGGCGGGGGATGTCGTGCAGGTGCTCCTCGTCACCAGTCTTTTCGCGGCGCTGCTGTCCTTCCACAACGTGCTCTCGCGCTACATCTTCTCGCTCGGCAACAGCGCGGCACTGCCGGCGCGATGCGGCCGCTCGCACGTACGCCATGCCTCGCCCTACGTGGCCTCGATCGTGCAGACGGTCTCGGCCCTGGTTCTCGTCGTGGCCTCGGCCGTCGGCGGACTCGATCCCGTCACCGAGGTCTTCGCCTGGTTCGCCGGTGTCGCGTCCGTCGGCGTGCTCGCCCTGATGGCGCTGACGTCGATCGCCGTCCTCGTCTTCTTCCGGCGATCCCGGGCCGACACCCGGCCGTGGCCCACGCTGATCGCGCCGGTGCTGGGTCTCGCGGGGCTGAGCGCTCTGCTCGCGATGACGATCGCGAACCTGCCGCTGCTCGTGGGCGGATCCGGCACCCTCGCCGCCATCGTCGGCGTGCTTCTCGCCGGGGCGTTCGCGGGCGGAACGGCCGTGGCCGTTCTCCGCCCCGACGCTGCACGACATCACCACCATTCCGGCGGCGTCGCGCCCGCCGCCACGACCGAAACCGAGATCGACAAGGAGATCGCCCGATGAGCACTGCCACCACGAAGTTCACCGAAGCGGCATCGACGCCCGCACCGGACCACCCGCTCACCCCTCTGACCGCCGACGAGATCACCGCCGTCAAGGAAACGGTATCGGCGGCGGGGCTGGTAACCGAGCACGTCCGGTTCGTCTACGTCGGGCTCGAGGAACCGCACAAGTCGACGGTCCTGGCGTTCAGGCCGGGGGAGCACATCGAGCGCCGTGCCCGCGTCCTTCTCCTCGACCGTGCGACCGGGGCGGGCTCCGATCACGTCGTGTCCGTCACCGAACGCAGGATCCTCAGCACCGTCGCCGTCGACGCCGCCACCGAAGGGCATGTCCCGATCCTCGACGAGGAGTTCGAGGACATCGAATCGTTCCTCCTGTCCAGCTTCGACTGGATTGCGGCGATGGCTGCGCGCGGCATCGATCCGGAGAAGGTGCGCGCGGTTCCGCTGTCGGCCGGTGTGTTCGGGCACGAGGACGAGGTGGGGCACCGGATCGTCCGCGTGCTCGCGTTCCACCAGGAGGACGAGGCCGACCTGCCCTGGGCACATCCGATCGACGGGGTGGTCGCCTACGTCGACCTCACCGAGCAGCGCGTGGTGAAGGTCGTCGACGAGATCACCCTTCCCGTGCCGGCCGAACGCGGCGAATGGGACGCCGCTCCGCACGCGAGGCCGGCCCGCACCGACCTCAAGCCGATCGAGATCATCCAACCCGAGGGGCCCAGCTTCTCGGTCGAGGGCAATCGGATCACCTGGGCGGACTGGACGTTCCGGTTCGGGTTCGACGTACGCGAGGGCCTGACCCTGCACCAGTTGTCGTTCTCCGACGACGGCGTGCAGCGGCCGGTGATCTACCGCGCATCCATTGCCGAGATGGTCGTGCCCTACGCCGACCCGTCGCCGGTGCGGTACTGGCAGAACTACTTCGACCAGGGCGAATACCTGTTCGGCCGCTACACCAACTCGCTGGAACTCGGGTGCGACTGCCTCGGTGAGATCCGGTACTTCGACGTCACCATCGCCGACGAGAAGGGCGACCCGCGGGTGATGAAGAACGCGATCTGCCTCCACGAGGAGGACTACGGCGTCCTCTGGAAGCACACGGACATGTTCAACGGCATGACCGAGACCCGCCGGTCGCGCCGGCTCGTGATCTCCTTCTTCCTCACCATCGGCAACTACGACTACGGCTTCTACTGGTACCTCTACCTGGACGGCACCATCGAACTCGAAGCCAAGGCCACCGGCATCGTCTTCACCTCCGCCTACCGCGGCGAGGACGGGTTCGCCACCGAGATGGCGCCCGGGCTCGGTGCGCCGTTCCACCAGCACCTCTTCTCCGCCCGCCTGGACATGGCGGTCGACGGCAACGTCAACACGGTCGAGGAGGTCGACGCCGTGCCCGAACCGATGGGACCGGACAACCCGTGGGGTAACGCGTTCCGCTGCCGCAAGACCACCCTCACCACGGAGGCCGACGGGCAGAGGCTGGCCGACAATACCAAGGCCAGGGTCTGGCACATCACCAACCCGACCAAGCAGAACCGGCTCGGGCGGAACGTCGGATACGCACTGCACCCGGAAGGTCAGCCCGTGCTGCTGGCGGATCCGTCGAGTTCCATCGCCGCCCGCGCCGCGTTCGCCACCAAGCATCTGTGGGTCACGCGGTACGACCCGGCGCAGCGTTATCCGGCCGGTGACTTCGTCAACCAGCATCCGGGACAGGCGGGACTGCCGACATTCGTCGCCGGCAACCGGAACATCGAGGGCGAGGACCTGGTGCTGTGGCACACCTTCGGGCTCACCCACTTCCCGCGCCCGGAGGACTGGCCCGTGATGCCCGTCGACTACGCCGGGTTCACGCTGAAGCCGGTCGGGTTCTTCGACCGGAACCCGGCCCTCGACGTTCCGGCCGGCACGTCGAAGCACTGCTGCACGGACTGACGGGCATGTCCACCACGGTTCCGGAAGCCGCCCGCCGCACCACCACCACGTGGTGCGGCCGGGCGGCCGCCGCCCTCGCCGTGTCGGCGGCCGTCCTGCACGCCGGCTCGCTCGCGGAGCACACCCCGTCGCCCGGGTCGGCGGCCCTGACCCTCGTCATGGTCGCCGGATGCCTCTACTGCGCCCGTCACCTGTGGATGCGCGGAGACCAGCGGGACTGGATCCTGGTCACCGTCATGAACGTCGCGATGATCATGGTGCACCTGACCACCATGAGCCCGGACCGGGCCGCGGGCGGCCACCACGGGCACGCTGTGCCTCCGGTCGCCGGTGCAGCGGCGGGCGCCTCGATTCCCCCTCTCATGGCGGCCGCGCTGGCGGTCGCGGCCGCGGAGGTCCTCCTTGCCGTGAGCGTCGTGTTCCACCGCACCCGGCGGGGGATGGACCCGGCGACCGCAGCGGCGCGGCCGAGGTGGAGCGGCACACTGTCCACATGAACATCCGGTTCCGGCGCGGATCGCTCGTCGTCGCGGCGTCGATCCTGGTCGTGACGGCCTGTGGTTCCGGCCCGCCCGACGAGCCGCCCGAAGCCACCGCGACGAGCAGTCCGACGTCGGAACCGGCGACCACGCCGCCCGGGCCCCCGTCCCCGGCTCCGGGGCCCTCCGCGACCGTCCCCGTTCCGCCGTCCGGTCCGGAGCCGACGCCGGTGCCTCCGGCCGGTGTACCTGCCGCCCTGCGCGGCATCGACCTCGAACGGATTCCCACCGAGGAGAAGGTGGTGGCGTTGACCTTCGACGGTGGAGCCTCCGACACCGCGGTCTCCCGCATTCTCGCCACGCTCGCCCGCTACGCCGTCCCGGCGACGTTCTTCGTCACCGGTGATTTCGCGCGGACGTATCCGGACCGGGTCCGCGCCGTCGCCGCCGCCGGGCACGCGGTGGGAAACCACAGCAACACCCACCCCTCCTATCCGGATCTGACCGACGAGCAGATCAGGGCCGACCTCGCGGCGGCCGAGAACGCCATCACGGCACTGACGGGTCGCCCGGCCGTGCCGTTGTTCCGGTTTCCCTTCGGTGCTCGCACCGACGCCGACATCCGCGTCGTCAACGGTGCCGGCTACGTGCCCGTGCGCTGGACCGTGGATTCGCTCGGCTGGAAAGGCACGAGCGGTGGTCTCGACGCCGCGGCGGTGACCGAGCGGGTCCTCGCCGCGGCCGCGCCCGGCCAGATCGTTCTGATGCACGTGGGCGCGAACCCCGACGACGGCACGACCCTGGACGCCGATGCGCTGCCGGCGATCATCGACGGTCTGCGGACGCGGGGTTACGGTTTCGTGGATCTGGCCGATGTCGTCCGCTAGGCCCCCGAGTTGCACCGCATCCGCGTGTTCGATTTGCGGACTTCACGATCACTGTGCTTACTTATGAACGCGGTCGGGAATCGTTGGGGTGGATCCCATGGCTGAAGGACGGTTTCGATGATCCTTTCCGCTGTCCGGGTCGCGATCGTCGGCGCGCTGACCATCGGCTCGATGCTCGGTGCCGTCTCGATCGCCCATGCCGACCCGTCCCCGGCCTCGTACTGTGCGCCGACCGTGGTGCTCGCCGTCGACGGCACGAAGGGCCCCGAAACGCCGGATTCGATCGATCCCGAGAGCCCGCTCAACTCCTACACGGATCAGTACCGCAACAGCCCCGACTTCGCGGTGCGGCACGTGCGGTATCCGGCGGGCATGGTCGCCGGGGTGTTCGGCTGGGACACGTTCATGGACCAGTCGGTGCAGATCGGCGTGCAGAATCTCTGGGCGGAGATCGGCCGGACCGAGGCCGCCTGCGGGCCGCGCACGCGCTACGAGCTGTACGGCTACTCGCAGGGAGCGATCGTCGTGCGCAGGGTCGCGATGGAGATCGACGCGGCGGCGCCCGTGCACGACGACGGCACCGACCTGCAGGACCGGGTGCGGGTGCACCTGATCGCCGACCCGGCGCAGGGCCGGCCCGCGCAGTACGCCGGCCCGCTCGTCCCCGGCATCACGCTGCCCCAGCCGGCGGGCGAGTTGCGGCACATCCCGGTCACCACCGAGTGCCTCGAGGGCGACATGATCTGCGACCCGGAGGGCAACGTCACCGGGTACATCCGCGAGCACGCGACGTATCACCCGTGACGTTCGCGCTGGGCGTCGTGCTCTTCGCGCTGGGGGTCGCGGTGTCCGTCGCCCTGCACGAGGCGGGCCACCTGTGGGCGGCGCGGCGTCTCGGGATGAAGGTGCGTCGCTTCTCCCTCGGGCGTGGCCCGATGCTCTTCTCCGTCCGGCGCGGTGAGACCGACTACGGGCTGGGACTGATCCCGGTGGGCGGGTTCTGCGAGATCGCCGGCACGACCGCGCTCGACGAACTGACCCCCGACGAGTACGATCGCGCCCTGTATCGGCAGAAGACCTGGAAGCGGCTGGTCGTGATGTCCGGCGGCATCGGCATGAACTTCCTGCTCGCCGGGGTCCTCGTCCTCGTGCTCGCCGTCGGGTGGGGGCTGCCGGAGCTGCATCCGAAGGTGGTCGTCGAGTCCGTCGGATGCGTCCCGTCGTCGCAGCGGCCCGGCCCGGGATACGGCCTCGCCGCGTGCGACGGCCCGGGACCGGCCGGGGCCGCGGGGATACTCCCCGGCGACGCGATCCTCGCCGTCGACGGCGAGGGCGTCACCCGGTTCGGCGACCTGGTCGGAAAGATCTGGGACAGCGCAGGAGTCGTCGAACTGACGATCGAACGGCACGGCCGCCGGCTGGTGCTGCTCGTCGCGACCGAGCAGGTGCAGCGATGGGTGGTCGACCCTCGGACGGGGGACGAGCGCTCGACGGCCGTCGGTGCGATCGGAGTATCCGCGCGCCCGCCCGCCGGTCCCGTGCGGTACGACGTGGTGACCGCGGTGCCCGCCGCCCTCGCATTCACCGGCGACCTCGCCGCGCTCACGGCGCGCACGGTGGTGGACATGCCGACGAAGGCGGCGTCGCTGTGGCGGTCGGTGACCGGCGGCGAACGCGACGCGGACACCCCGATCAGCGTGGTGGGGGCCGGATCGCTCGGGGGCCGGGCCGTCGAGCGGGGCGCCTGGGAGTCGTTCGTGCTACTGCTGGTGAGCCTGAACCTCTTCGTCGGCCTGTTCAACCTGCTGCCGCTGCTCCCTCTCGACGGCGGGCACATGGCCGTGGCGATCTACGAGGGTCTGCGGAACCGGGTGCGCGCCCGGCTGGGCCGGCCCGGCGGAGCGCCGGTCAACTTCGTGAAGCTGCTGCCGGTGACGTACGCGTTCGTCGTCGTCGGTGGGGCCTTCATGCTGCTCACCCTCGCGGCGGACATCGTCGCCCCGGTTCGTCCGGCCTGATCCCGGCAAACTTCGTGGAACTTCCCGCAATTCGACCGAATCGGTCTCGCCCCGTTGCGCATGCGGGGGCGAACCGCTTCCATGGAGTGATGCCGCGGTGGTGTTGGGACGAGGACGAACCGTTGTTCGGAGACGTCGAGTCGCCGGTCGGAGGCGCGACCATAGCGGGCCTGTCCGCGCTGATCGCACTCGTCGCGCTGGCCGTGATCGGGCCGGCCCTGGTCTGATCCGCGGTCGTCAGTGCGCGCCGGGTCCGTCAGCGACGTGCGCGGTGACGGCCACCTCGACCGGCGCGTTGCCGGGAAGCAGATAGACCCCGATCGCGCTGCGGGCGGGCAGTGACGCCGGGCCCAGCGCGCGTTCGACGACCTCCGATGCGCCGTCGGCGACCGCCGAGAGCTCGGTGAAGCCGTCGGCACACGCGATGTACACCACCATCTCGACGCACCGGAACATCGCACCCGGCGGCAGCACCGAACGGACCGCGGCCAGGGCGTTGCCGGCCGCGAGGCCCGCCGCCTCCCGGGCGACGGCCGGGTCCACGTCGCCGCCGACGCGGCCGGTGACGGTCAGCCGGCCGTCACGGCGCGGGGTCATCCCCGCCGTGTGGACGGTCGAGCCGGACAGCACCGCGGGTACGTAGCGGCCGCGCGGCCGCGGCGGCTGCGCGCCGATCGCTGCCCGGCCGATCGCCTGTTCATTCGACACCGAGAGCCACTCCTTCCTGACGGGGATCGCTGCCGCCGCTGAGCACGCCGCGGGGATCGAGAGAGATGATCTGGGCGCTGCCCTCGGCGCCGAGCGGTTCGAGGGTGCGCACGTCGTGCCCCATCTCGGACAGGGCGGTGCGGACCTCGGGCGGGACGTCGGCCTCGATGCGCAGCTCGGCGGGGTCGCCGAGCACGTTCGCGTCGGAGCCGGGGAACACCGTGAACCGGGGTGCCGACACCGCCTCCTGCGGATCGAGCCCGTGGTCGAGGAGGTGCGAGAGCAGCTGCATGTTCCATTGCACCTGCCCGTCCCCGCCGGGGGTGTTGCCGACGTGGAGCAGCGCTCCCGCCTCGTCCGTGACGATCCAGGCATTGAGGGTGTGCAGCGGCTTGCGGCGGGGCCGCACCTCGTTCGGATGCCCGTCGATCAGATACGCGCCCCGCCCCAGCCGGTTGTTCAGGACGATCCCCGTGCCGGGCACGGTGAACTTGGCCCCGAAGGTGAACGCCAGCGAATGGATGAAGCTCACCGCGCGTCCGTCCCGGTCGACCGTCACCAGCGAGGTGGTGTCTCCGCCGGCCACCGTGAACGCTCCGGCAGGCGCGGTCGCCGACAGCCGGTCGCGGCCGGCGCGGATGTGGCCGGGATCGAGGATGCGCGCGGCACCGTCGTTGTCGGCGCTGCACCAGCGCAGCCGGTCCTCGAACGCCGTCCGCGCGGCCCGGGCCATGCGGTCGATCGCCGCCGCGCTCAGGAGCGGGGAGGACCCGACGACGCCGTCGCACAGCGCCGCCTGGTGCAACACCATCCACCCGGGGGTCGGCAGTGGGGTCTGATGGATCACCGCGCCGGCGTACCGGCCGGACAGCGCCTGCTCCGGCGTCACCGTCCCGGTTGCGACCCATTCGTCTCCCGAGAACGGGGCGCCCGCGTCGCGCAGCGCGGCGACGCACCGCTCGGCGAGCGACCCGGTGTAGAACGACGCCGGGTCGTGCGCGAGTTCACGGATGGTGCGCGCCAGGTCGGGTTGCGGCAGCCGGTCACCGACGAGCGGTACGAGACCGCCGTCGACGTACACGGAGGCCAGCCCGGGATCGCTGCGGACGGCGTCCAGCGCCGACCGCACGTCGTCGCGGGTCTTGGCCGAGCAGGGCAACCCGTGCTCGGCGAGGCGCGCGGCCGGTTCCCACAGCTCGGCAAGGCTGCGGGTGGCGCCGCGCCG
>NZ_PCZU01000011.1:0-9853 GCF_002887785.1 Rhodococcus sp. ENV425 | reverse complement strand
CGATCTCCCGACCGGAATTCCCAGCACGGACACCGAGCACCCACGCGGAGCCGATGCCACTATAAGGGCAAAAGTGTTGTGGGCTTGCGAGATTCGGGTCTTCGAAGGCGAACACCCCGCACCCGTTGCGAGGACGAACCAGCGATATCCGAACCCTCGCCGAGGCCAGTGACACACAACCCATGCAGCACGCTTGGTAACTCGGCAGTCCGTGCCGGCGGGCGACGCCACCGAAGTCATTCGGCGACGTCGCCCGCTTACATGTGGTCACCTGCATGAAAATCGGTGACACGCTTGACGATTCACGCTCCGGATCATCCTCCGGCGAAGGCGTCCGCGATCGATGTCGCCTCGCGCGCGCCCGCTTCCAGCCCGCCGCAGCAGAAGACGATCCAACCCCCGACGCCCTCCGCGGTGCCCGACTCGAAGCCCGCGAGCCCGTCGCGGTAGGCCTGGGCGCGACGCATCCAGCTCACCTCGGGAACACCGAGATTGTGCACGTCCAGCCCGCTCGCGACCGACACGAGGCGGGACGCCGCCCGGGCGATCACGCCGTCGGCGACACCGAACGGGCGCAGCACCGCCAGCTCACCGTGCACCACCGCGGCCAGCACCGGCGCCGGCGCCCGGGTGCCTCCGGTCACCAACTGGGCGAGCGCGTCGAGCCGCTCCCCCACGCCCGGTTCCGTGCGAGGCCGGCCCAGCGCCTCCGACTCGTCGACGAGGTCGGCCGCCGCGAGCAGGTGCAGGCGCGCAAGGGCCTGCAGGGGCGCGCGCTGCCAGGTGGACACCATGACGGCCAGGCCGTCGCCGTCGAGCGCCTGCGCCACCCGCAGCGCACCGGCCAGGATCGGATCACCCGCCTCCCCCGGCGGCGGCAGCTCCATCGATCCGCCGTCGAGCGCGGCGGAGGCCCGGGCCGCCCGAACCGACGCCTCGGCGGCGGTGTTCGGCCAGCCGCGCCGGTTGGTCCTGTGCCGGTGCACCTCGGCGAGGGCATCGCGCGCCCGGTCCGCGGCATCGCGCACTCCGGGCAGGTCGAGCAGGGGCTGCAAGGGGTCGGTCACGGCATCCGACGGTACCGGCCGTTGCCGACCACCCGCGCCCGCGGTTCCACTGGCCGCGGAGGCCGACCGCCCGTCGCGCGGGACCGACCGATCGTCGAAAGTGACCAGGTTGCAGCCGGATGCAACGGTGCGATGTCGGTCACAGGTGACTACCCTCACAGGTGCCCGAACTGTTTGGACCGACCGGAAAGAGGCCCCGCAACCATGACGAGCGCAGCGCAGGACCACGAACAGCAGGTGTACCCACCGAGCCCCGAGTTCGTCGCCACCGCCAACGCCGGTCCCGAGTTGCAGGCCGCCGCAGACGCCGACCGGCTCGGATTCTGGGCGACGCAGGCGCAGCGGCTGGACTGGGCCACCGAGTGGTCCGAGGTGCTGGACTGGTCCGACGCGCCGGTGGCGAAGTGGTTCGTCGGCGGGCAGCTCAACGTCGCCTACAACTGCGTCGACCGGCATGTCCTCGCCGGCAACGGCGACCGCGTCGCCATCCACTTCGAGGGCGAGCCCGGCGATTCGCGCGCGCTGACCTACAACGATCTGCTCGCCGAGGTGTGCAAGGCGGCGAACACCTTCACCGACCTGGGCCTGGTCGCCGGCGACCGGGTCGCGATCTACATGCCGATGATCCCCGAGGCGATCGTGGCGATGCTGGCTTGCGCCCGCCTCGGCCTGACCCACTCGGTGGTCTTCGCCGGGTTCTCCTCGCACGCGCTGCGCTCGCGCATCGACGACGCGCAGGCCAAACTCGTCGTCACCGTCGACGGGCAGTGGCGCCGCGGTCAGGCCGCCCCGCTCAAGCCGGCCGCCGACGAAGCTGTCGCCGATGCGGCGTCGGTGCAGCACGTGCTGGTGGTCAAGCGCACCGGCATCGACGTCGACTGGACCGAGGGACGCGATCTGTGGTGGCATGAGACGGTCGACAAGGCCTCCGCCGAGCACGAGGCGCAGCCGTTCGACGCCGAGCACCCGCTGTTCATCCTCTACACCTCGGGCACCACCGGTAAGCCCAAGGGCATCATCCACACCTCCGGGGGCTACCTGACGCAGGCCTCCTACACCCACCACTACGTGTTCGACCACAAGCCCGGCCGCGACGTGTACTGGTGCACCGCCGACATCGGCTGGGTCACCGGGCACAGCTACATCGTGTACGGGCCGCTGAGCAACGGCGCGACCCAGGTCGTCTACGAGGGCACCCCGAACTCGCCGAACGAGCACCGGCACTTCGAGATCATCGAAAAGTACGGGGTGAGCATCTACTACACCGCCCCGACCCTGATCCGCACCTTCATGAAGTGGGGCCGGGACATCCCCGACGCGCACGACCTGTCCTCGATCCGGCTGCTGGGCTCGGTCGGCGAGCCGATCAACCCCGAGGCGTGGCGCTGGTTCCGGGAGGTCATCGGCGCCGGCCAGGCCCCGATCGTCGACACCTGGTGGCAGACCGAGACCGGCGCGATCATGATCTCCCCGCTGCCGGGGATCACCGCCACCAAGCCGGGCTCGGCGATGGCGCCGTTGCCCGGCATCTCCGCCAAGATCGTCGACGACAACGCCGTGCCGCTGGGGGCCGGCGGCAACGGCTACCTGGTGCTCGATCAGCCGTGGCCGTCGATGCTGCGCGGCATCTGGGGCGACATGGACCGCTACAAGGACACCTACTGGTCCCGGTACGCCGAGGAGGGCTGGTACTTCGCCGGCGACGGCGCCCGCTACGACGAGGACGGGGCCCTGTGGGTCCTCGGCCGCGTCGACGACGTCATGAACGTCTCCGGACACCGGATCTCGACCTCGGAGGTCGAATCCGCGCTCGTCGGGCACCCGGCCGTCGCCGAGGCCGCCGTCGTCGGTGCCGCCGACGAGACCACCGGCCAGGGCATCGTCGCGTTCGTCATCCTGCGCGAGGGCGTGACCAACACCGGCGATCAGCTCATCACCGAGCTGCGCAACCAGGTCTCCACCGAGATCTCCCCGATCGCCAAGCCCCGGCAGATCTCGATCGTGCCGGAACTGCCCAAGACCCGCTCCGGCAAGATCATGCGCCGCCTGCTGCGCGACGTCGCCGAGGGCCGCGAGCTCGGCGACACCTCCACCCTGGTCGACCCGAAGGTCTTCGAGGCGATCCGCGCCCAGGGCAAGTAGGCAGCGGAGCTGCCGGTGCGTCCTTCGGGTTGTCGTAGCCGCCCGAAGGACGCACCGGCCGCGAAGCGGCCCTACACCTCCTCGAGGTGGCGGTCCTTGGTCTCGTGCATCACGAGCAGCGCGACGAAGGTCAGCGCGGCGGCCACCAGCAGGTACACACCCACCCAGCCGACGCCGTAGGTGGTGGCGAGCCACGTCGCGATGAACGGGGCGACGGCCGCGCCGAGGATGCTCGAGACGTTGTAGGCGATGCCCGAACCGGTGTAGCGCACGTTGGTCGGGAACAGTTCGGGCAGCACCGCGCTCATGGGGCCGAAGGTGAAGCCCATGAGGATCATGCCGATGATCAGGAACAGGAGCATGCGCGGTTCGC
The DNA here is from genome assembly GCF_002887785.1 of Rhodococcus sp. ENV425. NCBI lineage: Bacteria > Bacillati > Actinomycetota > Actinomycetes > Mycobacteriales > Nocardiaceae > Rhodococcus > Rhodococcus sp. ENV425. Next base: position 6,271 of record NZ_PCZU01000011.1, on the reverse strand, counting down.
TCATGCCCTCCGGGGCGAGCAGGATCCCGAAGGTCAGGCCGAACACCATGATGGTTCCGGTGATGACCAGCAGCGTGATGCGGCGGCCGTGGCGATCGGCGAGACGACCGGACACCGGGATCGCGGCCGCGAAGAACAGCACGGCGACGAGTTGGAGCACCAGGAAGTCCGAGTACTGGAAGCCGGCGCCGGTGCCGCCCTGGGCGGGGGTCTTGCCGGTGCCGTGGCTGAGCACCCAGGTCGTCATGATGTAGAAGAGGGTGTACGTCGCGAGCATCACGAACGTGCCGATGATCAGCTGACGCCAGCTCGTCCTGAACACCTCGGCCAGTGGCGTCTTGACCTTCTTGCCCTCGGCGACGGCCTGGGCGAACACCGGGGTCTCCTCCAGCTTGAGCCGCACGTAGAGGCCGATGATCACCATCACGGCGCTGAGCAGGAACGGGATCCGCCAGCCCCACGTCAGGAACGCGCTGCCCAGGTCGGGGTCGGCGTTGTCGTGGTTCAGGAACAGCGTGATGATCAGGAACAGGCCGTTGGCCAGGAAGAATCCGATCGGCGCGCCCAACTGGGGCCACATGGCGGCCCAGGCCCGCTTGCCCTTCTCGGCGGTCTCGGTGGCCAGCAGCGCCGCGCCGCTCCATTCGCCGCCGAGGCCGAGGCCCTGGCAGAAGCGCATCAGTGCGAGCAGTGCGGGGGCCAGCAGTCCCACCTGGTGGTACGTGGGCAGGATTCCGATGAGGAACGTCGCGATGCCCATCGTCAGCAGCGAGCCGACGAGGGTGGCCTTGCGGCCGATGCGGTCCCCGAAGTGGCCGAACAGGATCGAGCCGACCGGCCGGGCGACGAACGCGAGGCCGAACGTCGCGAGCGAGGCGAGCAGGGCGGTGGTGCCGTTGCCCTTCGGGAAGAACAGGTGCGGGAACACCGACACGGCGGCGGTCGCATAGATGTAGAAGTCGTAGAACTCGATCGAGGTGCCGACGGTGCTCGCGACGATGATGCGGCTGCGCGGTACTCCCGCGACCAGCGATCCGTCCCGGCCGGCGGTGTTGTCGAGGGAAGTGCTCACGAAACCAGCTCCAGAGAATCACATGATGGGAATCGATCCCAGTTGCTAGGAAAGTGAACACTTCCTTTCCCGAGCGAATCAAATCGGACATCGGTCGTCCGGGTCGGCGACGGCTACGATTCGTGCCGGGATACGCCGGGACGTCCGTTCGGCGGCGCTCCCCGCGTACCCCGAATTCGCGAATCGAAAGGCCTTCGTGAACCAGCCACTGCGCTCGGAACTCACCCGGTACCTGCGTACCGAGACCGTCGGTGGCGCGATCCTCCTGGTCGCCGCCGCCGTGGCCGTGCTGTGGGTCAATTCCCCGCTCGGACCCGCCTACGAGGCGCTGCGCGACTTCCCCCTCGGGCCGGAATCACTGCACCTGAACCTCACCGTCGGCACCTGGGCGCAGGACGGCCTGCTCGCCGTGTTCTTCTTCGTCGCCGGACTCGAGCTCAAACGCGAGCTGGTCGTCGGTGAACTGGCGGACCGTAAGAGAGCCCTGCTGCCGGTCATCGCCGCGTGCGGCGGCGTGCTGCTCCCGGCGCTCATCGCCGCCGCGGTCGGGTGGGGCAGCCCGGGCATGGACCGCGGCTGGGCGATCCCCGTCGCCACCGACATCGCTTTCGCACTCGGAGTCCTCGCCCTTACCGGTTCCCGCATCCCCACCGGCGCGCGCGTATTCCTGCTCAGCCTCGCCGTCGTCGACGACCTCATCGGCATCGCATTGATCGCCGTCCTGTTCACCACGTCCATCGCGGCACTGTGGCTGCTCGGGACCGTCGCGTGCGCTGCCGCCTACTGGTACGCCCAGCACAAGCGGATCACGACCTCGTGGCTGTATGTCCCACTGGCGCTGCTCACCTGGTACGGCATGCACGAGGCCGGCATCCACGCCACCATCGCGGGCGTCGTACTGGGCCTGCTCACCCGCGTCCGCACCGACCCGGGCGAGCGGCAGGCACCGGCCGAACGGCTCGCCCACGACATCCAGCCCTGGTCCGCCGGCCTGTGTGTGCCCCTGTTCGCGCTGTTCGCCTCCGGCGTCCCCATCAACGGTGAGGTCCTCGGTGACGTGTTCACCAGCCCGGTGGGCCTGTCCGTCCTGCTGGGCCTGCTGATCGGCAAGACCGTCGGCATCTTCGGCGCGTCCTGGCTCGCGATCCGCGTGGGCGTGGCCACCAGGCCGACCGGGCTGGCGTGGCAGGACCTGCTGGCACTCGCCGTGCTCGGAGGCATCGGATTCACCGTGAGCCTGCTCATCGCCGACCTCTCGCTCGCCGGTATCGACGGCGGGGCGCCCGCGGAGATCGCGAAGGCGTCCGTCCTCGTCACGTCACTGATCGCCTCGGTGCTGGGATCGACGCTACTGTTACGGCGTGGGCGAGCCCACCGTAGTCAATACGAACCAACTGGAGGGGTCGACAATTGAGCGTGACGAACGGGAACCGGAAGCAGGGTGACGGGGTACCGACGAGCATCTCGTCCATTCCGCTGACCGAGGTGCGCGCCCGCACTCCTCAGGAAGCGAGCATCGGAGACCTGGTCCGCGATGCCACGGCACAGGTCTCGACGCTGTTCCGCGCCGAGGTCGAACTCGCCAAGGCCGAGGTCACCGGGGAGGTGAAGAAGGGCCTGCAGGGCAGCCTGTTCTTCATCCTGGCCTTCGCGGTCCTGGTGTTCAGCTCGTTCTTCTTCTTCTTCTTCCTCGCCGAACTGATCGACATCTGGACGCCCCGCTGGCTGGCGTTCCTGATCGTCTTCCTCATCATGGTCGTGGTCACGGCGATCTTCGCCCTGATCGGCTACCTGCGGGTGCGCAAGCTGCGCGCCCCGGAGAAGACCATCGACTCGCTCAGGCAGGCCCGTACCGTCCTGCCGCAGCAGCACGACGCGGAGCCGGCACCGGGCCCCCGGCACGCGCGCTGACCCTCCACATGCAGGGCACCGTGTCCCTCCCCGATCCGTCCACGGTCCGGTACCCCGGGCCGTGGACGCACCGCGACATCCACGCCAACGGCATCCGCCTGCACGCCGTCGAGGCCGGCCCGTCCGGCCCCGACGCGCCGCTGGCGCTGTTCCTGCACGGGTTCGCCGACCTGTGGTGGTCGTGGCGCCACCAGCTCACCGCCTTCGCGGACGCCGGATACCGCGCCGTCGCCGTGGACCTGCGCGGCTACGGTGACTCCGACAAGCCGCCGCGCGGCTACGACGGCTGGACCCTGTCGGGCGACGTCGCCGGCCTCATCCGCGCCCTCGGCTGCTCCGAGGCGACGCTGATCGGACACGCCGACGGCGGGCTGGTGTGCTGGGCGACGGCCGTGCTGCACCCGCGGCTCGTCCGGGCGATCGCCCTCGTGGACTCGCCGCACCCGATCTCGCTGCGGGACGCGGCGCTGCACGACCGCGCGCAGCGGTCGGCGCTGCTGCCCACGTTCCTCGCCTACCAGGTGCCGTGGCGGCCCGAACGCAAGCTCGTGCGCGACGACGGGTGGGAGATCGAACGACTGCTGCAGGCCCGTTCCGGCGCGCGGTGGCAGCAGTCGGACGAATTCCGGGAGGTCGCGGAGCGGATGCGGTCGGCCATCCGGATTCCCGGCACCGCGCACTGCACGCTCGAGTACCAGCGCTGGGCGTTCCGCAGCCAATGGCGGCCGGACGGACGCCGGTTCATGGCCGCAATGGACAAGACGCTGACCCTGCCGGTCCTGCAACTGCACGGCACGCTGGACCCGTACGTGCTGCCGGCGACCGTGCGCCGGTGCGTCCGCCACGCTCCGGGCCGGAAACTGCTCATGATCGACGACGCCGGGCACTACGCCCACCAGGAATGCGCCGACGACGTGACCGCCGCGCTGCTCGACTTCGCCGCCGGACTGTAGGGACGCCCCGGCTCAGGCGATGCACGTACCCGTCGCCACCGCCGCGAAGGAATCGTCGGCCAGCTCCAGCTGACTGCTCACCTCCGCCGCGGTCAGCACGAACCCGGTATCGCTGTTGTCCACGGCCGCGCCGAACACGACGCCGAGCACCCGGCCCTGATCGTCGACGAGCGGCCCGCCGGAGTTGCCCTGACGAATCGAACCGCGGACGGTGTACACCTCCCGTTCGACGGTGCCGGAGCGGTAGATGTCCGGCCCCTGCAGGTCGAGTGTCTCCCGGATCCGTGCGGCGCTCGCCGTGTACGGGCCCCCGCCGGGATATCCGAGGACGAGGACGTCCTGACCCGAATCGGCGGGCGCGGGCGCGAACGCGAGCGGCGCCACGTCGAGTCCCGGCACCGAGAGGATCGCGACGTCGACGGCGGGATCGAAGAGCACGACCTCGGCGTCGAGCGCCCCACCGAGCGTCTCCACCGACACCGCCGACGTGCCGGCGACGACGTGCGCGTTGGTCATGACGCGTTCGGGCGCGACGACGAACCCGGATCCCTCGAGCGCACGCTGGCAGCTCGGCGCGACGCCGTTGATGCGCAGCACACTCGGGTGCAGGTCGAGCGCGACGGGACTGGCGAGCACGCTCGGGTCCGGCGGCTCCACCTCGGTGATGGGCGTGCGGCCGAACGGCCCGATCACCTCCGGCAGGCCCGAGGTGTCGAGCAGCGCCGAGAACTCCTTGGGGACGCCGCGCAGCCAGTCCGGGGCCAGCACGTCGACCGTGGCCAGCACCCGGGAGCCGCGTACGGCGGCCGAGATCTCCGGTTGCGACGACGCGGTGAGCGGAATCGCGAGCAGCCACGCCGCCACCAGCACCGCCACGGCCTGCAGACCGGCCCCGACCACGCTGTCGACGCCCCGCGCGACGGGGCTGTGCATGTTGCTCCGCGCCGCCCGGCCGAGCACCATGCCCGCGACCTCGCCGATGATGACGAGCACGACGATGAGCGCAATCCCGGCGAGGATCCGCATCCGCCCCTCCTCGACGTGCACGAGCACGTGTGGGGCGATGAGGATGCCGGCGACCGCGCCGAGCACCACGCCGAGGAACGCCAGCGCAGACGCCACCGCGCCCTGCCGCAGGCCCGACGACGCGGCCACGAGCACGACCAGCAGAATGAGCACGTCGATCCATCCGGACGGTGTCACGGTTCGACCACCCCTGTCTCGAGCTCGGCGAGCGTGACCTCGAAGTCACGGATGTCGGTGTGGTCCCACTCGATCTCCCAGCCCGACACCGCGAACAGGCCCGCCAGGATCCCCGCCGTGAACCCCCACACGAGCATGTCGTCCACGAGGAAAGCCGGTCCCTGGTAGCCGCGCTCGTGCCGGATCTGGAAGCGGTTGTCCGGATCGAGCAGGTCGTGCAGAGAGACCCGCACCACCCGGACGGCCTCGCGGGGATCGACCACCCCGATGGGGGTGGGTTTCTCCCAGAAGGCGACCACCGGGGTGACGTCGAACCCGGACGGTGGGATGAAGATCTCGGGCAGCACCGTCAGCGGACGGACGCCGGCGGGGTCGAGGCCCGTCTCCTCCTGCGCCTCGCGCAGCGCGGTCGCGATCGGGCCGTCGTCCTCCGGGTCGGCGGCGCCACCCGGGAAGGCGACCTGCCCGCTGTGCTGACGCATCGTCGGCGCCCGCTGGGTGAGCAGGACATCCGCGTCGGCGGGCAGACCGCCCCGCGCGAGGGGATCGGGTTCGGACGAGCCACCGAACAGCACGAGCACGGCCGCCGGACGGACGGTGAACCCGTTCGGTGCGCGGCGGTCGAGCACCGGGTTGACCTGGTGCGGATCGCTCGGCGCCACGGTGGACACGCGGCGCAGCCAGTACGGCGTCATACCTTCACCCCCAGGTGGTTCTCCACGGCTGCGGCGACGTCGTCGGCGCTGCGGAACGGCTGAGGCAGCACCTTCGCGACGGAACCGTCGGGCCGGATCAGCACCGTCACCGGCAGCACGGGTGGCGACTGCACCGCTGCCTGCACGCGCGCGGACCCGTCCTGCACCCCCGGCAGCCGTACGGCGTACTCGGCGAGCCGGGACAGGGCGTTGGCCTCGTTGGGGTCGGTGTGGACGGTGACGACCGCAACCGCGTCACCGGCACGCTGCGCGTACTCCTGCAGGTAGGGCAGTTCCTCGGCGCACGGCCCGCACCACCAGGCCCACAGGTTCACCAGCGCGGGCCGGCCCGCGAGCGCGGCGGCCAGATCGACGCTGCTGCCGTCGCCGAGGCACTCGAACCGCAACCCCGCGAGGGGCCCGGCCCCATTCCCGGC
>NZ_PCZU01000088.1:31941-40655 GCF_002887785.1 Rhodococcus sp. ENV425 | reverse complement strand
GTCCGCGCCGGCCGCGATGCGCGTACCCGAGCCCGCCCGGGCCACAGCGAAGCCCGAGGCGCACAGCTCGTCGTACGCCTCGACCACGCAGCCGCGGGACACCCCGAGCTCCGCGGCCAGCGTGCGGGTCGACGGCAGGAGATCACCGACCCGGATGTGACCGCACCGGATCCGGTCGACGACGGCCTCGGCGAGACGCTGCCGCAAGGGGGCGCCGGTGTCGGGCAGCTCGAAGGTCAGATGGACGACGGGCGCGACGCGGGGCACGGCACGACAATACTGGTCCTGGATTCGGCGGGTCTTGTGGATCTGTTCATCGGTCCGCATATCGACGAGGCTCGCCTGCATGGACAACATCAGGCGCTATCCCGAACGGGCCCGGACCCGGCGGGCCGACCTCGACGCGGTACTGGACGCGGCGGTCACGTGCACGTTCACCACCGTCGTCGACGGCCTGCCGTGGGTCGTACCGATGCTCTACGCGCGCGACGGCGACCGGCTCCTCCTGCACGGCTCCACCGGAGCGGGCGCGCTGCGCCTGGCGACGTCCGGGGCGCCGGTGGCCGTGTGCGTGTCGATCCTCGACGGCGTCGTCGTGGCGCAGGACCTGTTCCACTCGTCCGCGAACTTCCGATCCGCCGTGGTCCGAGGCGAAGTCACCGTCCTGTCCGCAGAGGAGTCCGCCGGCGCACTGGACGTCCTGTCGGACGGCCTGATACCGGGGCGCAGCGCCGAAACCCGGGCACACACCAGGAAGGAACTGGCGGCCACGGCCACCCTGGCGCTGCCCATCCGGCCGGGGCAGTGGACGGTCAAGATCCGCGACGCACCGCCGTCCGCGCCCGACATGAGCGACGGCTCCTGGGCGGGCGTGGTCCCGTTGCGGACGGTCGCGGGCCGGCCGGTCGCCGCGCCGTGGGTCGCGGACGACGTGCCTGTACCCGCGTCCGTCCGCAGGCTGGTGGACCGCTACGCGACGAGCACGACGATGGTCTCCGCGACCAGCGCCGGCTTCTCGGCGCCTTCGGCCTCGACGGTGTAGGTGACGGTGAGGTTCGCGCCCTTGGCGGTGCGCTCGAGGGACGCGAACTTCGCGGTCGCCCGCACCTTCGAACCCACCGGGACGGGCGACGGGAAGCGAACCTTGTTGGCGCCGTAGTTGATCTTCATCTTCAGGCCCTCGATGGCGAAGATCTGCGATCCGAGGACGGGCAGCAGCGAGAGGGTGAGGTAGCCGTGGGCGATGGTCCGGCCGAAGGGGCCGGACTTCGCCCGCTCGGGGTCGACGTGGATCCACTGATGGTCGCCCGTGGCATCGGCGAACTGATTCACCCGTTCCTGGGTGATCTCGAGCCAGTCGCTGTGGCCGAGGTCCTCGCCGACGGCCGCCTCGATCTCGTCGATTCCGTTGAAGGTCCGCATGTTCCATTTCTCCTGTGTCAGGGCCGCAGTGGCCGGTGCCCGGCGCGGCGGAGGGTGACGCGATACGTGTAGTGCTCGGGCAGGAAGTAGCTGACGGACAGCTCGGTCGGTTCGCCCGCATCGTTCGAGTACAGCCGGTCCACCCGCAGCAGCGGATGTCCGGGCCCGCAGTTCAGCTCGCGCGCAACCTCTTCCGTGGCCCGCGCGACGGTGATCGTCTGGGCCGCCTCGACGATGGGGTGCTCGAGGTACGGCTCGAGCAGGCCCATCACCGTGTTCCGGCTCGACGCCCCGGCCGCGAGCTCCGGGGCGCCCTGCACGTGCGCGGCCACGTGATCGGGCAGGTACACGGTGGTCAGCGCGAACGGGATCCCGTCGTGCACGCGGCGCAGCACCACCGCGTGCACCAGATCGGTGTCCAGGCGCAGCCGGCTCGCGGCCTCGATGTGCACGCCGCGGCGCAGCGGCGCGACGATCTCCATCGTGGTGTCGGCGGCGAGGTCGAGCAGGTCCTCGATGGAGCCGAGCTGGCGCCGGTAGCGCCGCCCGTCCTCGTTGGCGAACGTGCCGCGGCCGGGCACCCGGTAGACGACGCCGTCGGCGACGAGGTCCTGGAACGCGCGCCGCACCGTCTGCCGGCTCAGCCCGTAACGCTGCGCGAGTTCGGCCTCGGTGGGCAGGCGGACGCCGCCGCGGTACTCACCGGCGTCGACGGCCTCGCGCAGCCGTCGCGACAGCTGCGCGTACGCCGGTTCCGTGTCGCGTTCGCCCATGACGACCATGAATCCTAGTGACGGCTGGTCACAGGCCGCCGCGGGCCACCAGTTGGGACGCGATGACGCCCTTCTGGATCTCGTTGGTGCCCTCGCCGACGATCATCAGCGGGGCGTCGCGGAAGTAGCGTTCGACGTCGTACTCGGTGGAGTAGCCGTAGCCGCCGTGGATGCGCACCGCGTTCAGCGCGATCTCCATCGCGATCTCCGAGCAGTACAGCTTGGCCATGCCGGCCTCCATGTCGCACCGCTCGCCGCTGTCGAACTTCTCCGCCGCGTAGCGGGTCAGCTGCCGCGCCGCGGTGAGCTTGGTGGCCATCTCCGCCAGGTAGTTGCCGATCGACTGGTGCTTCCAGATCGGCTGCCCGAAGGTCTCGCGCTGCTGCGCGTAGGCGAGGGAGTCCTCGAGCGCGGCCGCTGCGACACCGAGGGCGCGGCACGCGACCTGGATGCGGCCGGTCTCGAGACCCTTCATCATCTGCGCGAAGCCCCGGCCGGGCTCGCCGCCGAGGATCGCCGTCGCCGGGGCACGGTAGCCGTCGAAGCTCAGCTCACAGCTCTCGACGCCCTTGTAGCCGAGCTTGGGCAGATCCCGCGAGACGGTCAGGCCGGGCCCGTGCTCGACCAGGACGATGGAGATGCCCTTGTGCCGCGGGGTGGCGGCCGGGTCGGTCTTGCACAGCAGCGCGATCAGCCCGGCGCGGCGGGCGTTGGTGATCCACGTCTTGGCGCCGTTGATGACCAGGTCGTCGCCGTCCCGGCGGGCGGTGGTGGTCATCGCCTGCAGGTCCGAGCCGCCGCCGGGCTCGGTCAGCGCCATCGTCGCCCGCACCTCGCCGGTGGCCAGGCGGGGCAGGTACGTGCGCTTCTGCTCCTCGGTGCCGAACAGCGACAGCAGCTTGGCGACGACGGTGTGCCCGCCCATCGCGCCGGCCAGCGACATCCAGCCGCGGGCGAGTTCCTCGGTGACCTGCGCGTAGCACGGCATCGACACCGGCATCCCGCCGTACTCCTCCGGCACCGCCAGCCCGTAGATCCCGATCTGCTTCATCTGCTCGATCCACTTCTCGGGGTACTCGTTTGCGTGCTCGACCTCCTGCACCGACGGCTTGACCTCCCGGTCGATGAACTCGCGCACCGTCTTGACCAGGAAGGTCTCTTCGTCGCTCAGGTAGCTCACGGAAAATCCTCGAATCGACACGGGACCTGCGATCCCACCCGTCATTTGTACGGCCATTTTTGGCCTCACGCCCTCGCGATGTCAATACCTCTGGGCGCGAGACACCCCCTGAACGGCCTATGCGTCGCCCCAGTCCTCGCTTATGAGTCGGCGCCGGGTAGCGCCGGACCGGACAATGGCCGTACATTTATCCCGTTCCCGACCGCCCCACAGCAGAGGTTGATCCGTGAATCCTGCGCAGCCCCGCCGCCGGCGAGCCGTGCTCGTCGCCCCCGGCTCCGACGAACGCAAGGCCGGCAAGGCGCTGGCCTCCTCGGCCGACGAGGTGGTCCTCGACCTCGAGGACGCCGTCGCCACCGCCCTCAAGGACACCGCCCGCGACCTCGTCGCCGATCTGGTGTCCACCCGCGGCACCGGCCGCGCGATCGCGGTCCGCGTCAACGGTCCCGGCACGCCGTGGTTCGCCGACGACCTGCGCGCCTGCGCCGCCCTCGGACCGGCCCTGTCGTCGATCGTGGTGCCCAAGGTGGAGGGCCCGGCCGACCTCGCCGAGACCGACCGGATCCTCACCGAGGCGGGCGATGCCGACCTCGTGGTGCAGGCACTGATCGAGACCCCGGCCGGGGTGACCCGCCTCGACGAGATCGTCACCGGCCCCCGGCTGGCCGCGGTGATCCTCGGCTACGCCGACCTCGGCGCCGCGCTCGGCCGCGCCCGCACCGCCGCCCCCGAGCACTGGCTGTACGTGCAGGACCGCCTCCTGCACGCCGCCCGCGCCGCGGGCGTGCAGGCGATCGACGGACCGTTCCTGTCCATCACCGACGACGAAGACTTCCGTCGCGCCGCCCGCTGGACCGCCGACCTCGGCTTCGACGGCAAGTGGGTCATCCACCCGGCCCAGATCGACTCGGCCGCAGCGGCCTTCACCCCCGACGACGCGCAGGCCGAGCAGGCCCGACGGGTGCTGGCCGCCCTGGCCGAGGCCGAAGCCCGCGGCGCCGGAGCCGCCCAGCTCGACGGACAGATGCTCGACGAGGCGGTCGCCGTCGCCGCCCGCCGCACCCTCGCCCTGATCGGAGACAAGTGAGATGACCACCGCACGCACCGCCACCGAGGTCGGCGGACCCTACTTCGACGAGCTCACCGTCGGCCAGGTCTTCGACACCGCCCCGGCCGTCACGATCACCGACGGCCTCGCCGCCGCCCACCAGGCGATCCTCGGCGACCGGCTGCGCCTGCCCCTCGATGCGCACCTGTCGGCGGCCGTCGCCGGTGGGCCCGTCGCGCACGCCGGCCTCGTCACCGACCTGGCGATCGGCCAGTCCACCCTGGTCACCCACCACGTCAAGGCCAATCTGTTCTACCGCGGCCTGCGCTTCCACCGCTTCCCCCATATCGGCGACACCCTCTACACCACCACCGAAGTGGTGGGCCTGAAGGAGAATTCGGCCAAGCCCGGCCGCAAGCCCACCGGGCTGGCGGCGCTGCGCATGAACACCGTCGACCAGAACGGGCAGACCGTCCTCGACTTCTACCGGTGCGCGATGCTGCCGCTGAGCGAAACCCCCGATCCCGCGCGCGTCGTGCCCGCCGACGACCTGTCCGCGATCGGCCCGCAGGAACCGCCGCGGTGGTCCGCCCCCGCCGACTGGGACCTCGCCGCCTACCGGACCCGCGTTCCGGGACCGCATTTCGATCCGTCGCTCGCCGGTGCAGTGCTGCGGTCCAGCGGCGACGTCGTCTCCAGCGCACCCGAACTCGCGCGCCTGACCCTCAACATCGCCGCCACCCACCACGACGAACGCGTCGGCGCCGCAGGACGACTGGTGTACGGGGGCCACACCATCGGCCTCGCCCTGGCCCAGGCCACCCGCGCGCTGCCCAACCTCGTCACCGTCCTCGGCTGGCACTCGTGCGACCACACCGGCCCGGTCCACGAGGGCGACACCCTCACCAGCGACCTGCACATCGACTCCGCCCAGCCGCTCGACGGCGGCGGGGGCGTCCTCGAACTGCGCTCGATCGTCCACGCCCACCGCGGCACCGACGCGCCGGCACCCGTGCTGGACTGGCGCTTCACCGCCCTCATGGCCTGACCCCGGAACCGACATGACACTCCCCGCCTTCGCCCCGAGCCCCACCGAAGTCCCGGACCCACACGACGGGCACCACTGGCGTCTGCACGCCCGCTGCCGGTTCATCGGACCGGACACCTTCTACGCCCCCGAGGACGAGACCTGGGGCGAGCGGCAACGCCGGGAACGAGCGGCCCGGGACATCTGCGCGGCCTGCCCGGTCCGCATCCCGTGCCGCGACGATGCCGTGAAGAACAAGGAACAGCACGGGATCTGGGGCGGACTGACCGAAAGGGAACGCCGCGGACTGCGGTATGTCCGCTGGCTGCCGGACGGTTCTGCGACTCGTGGGGCGGGTACGTCGGCGGCCGGCTGACCTCCCTCGCATGCGCTCGGGGCCGAGCGAATGTATCGCCCACTCGATCTGATCGAGTGGGCGATACATTCGCTCACTCCCCTTCGCTCACTCCCCGCGGACGGCGATCTCGTCGATCAGCCCCCACTCGAGCGCCCGCGGTGCCTCGAGCGCGACGCCGGTGACGAACAGGTGCAGCGCGCGCCAGCGGCCGATGCGGCGGGGCACGCTCACGGTGCCGCCCGCGCCGGGGATCAGGCCCATCGTCACCTCCGGCAGCCGGAAGAGCGTGTCGGGGGCGGCGACGATCCGGTGTGCGAACGCCGGGACCTCGATGCCGGCGCCGACGCAGTGCCCGTGCACGCGCACCTCGGTGCGGTCCGCGAGCGCGGCGATCAGCCGTCCGGCGCCGCCGCGGGTGCGGATCAGGTGCGCGGTCGCGGTGTCCGGGGTGTGGCCGAACTCGTCGAGGTCACCGCCGGCGCAGAACGACGGCCCGGCGCCGTCGAGCACCACCCACGCGACGGTGTCGTCGAGCAGCGGCAGGCGCAGCGCCTCGACCAGGGCGTCGCGCAGCGCGGTGCCGTAGGCGTTGCGGCGTTCGGGCCGGTTGAGGGTGAGGTGCAGGGTGTCGCCGTCGCGGTGGATCAGCACCGGATCCGCGACGGGCGGCGGCGGCAGCGGCCGCCCGAGCCTGCGACGCTCGTCGAGCCAGCCACCGAACTCGGCGCCGCCCTGCAGGGTGGAGTAGGCGAGCGATTCGACGTCGATCGCCTCGGGCACCGGCAGCGCCTCGGTGATCCGCAGCACCTGCCCGGCGACGAGGGCCGACTGCGGATACCGCCCCATCGCCCGGACGAACTCGGCGAGCGCCGCGTCGACGTCCTCGGTGCCGACCACCGCCCGGTCCGCCGGATCGGGCCCCGCGACGTACGTGAGGTCCAGCGCGGCGGTCAGCGGCGCCAGGGCGGCCGGGACGGCGCCAGTGCAGCGCCCGACGAGCAACCGATCCAGTGCCGGCACCCGGGCGGCCACGGCCTCGACCATCGATGCGTCGGCGTCGTCGAGGTCGACGATCAGCACGGGTTCGCACAGGGCGGCGCCGTCGCCGAGAACCGGTGTGTCCGCGGCGCCGCCCGCGAGGTCCGCCACCGTGAGGGTTCGTACGCCTGTGCCCATGTCCGCCGTCCTGAGGTCGTTTCGCGGACTGTAGCATCGGCAGCGTGTCGACCTCCGCGCGCCCGGATGTGGTGCGGGACTGGGCCGAGAGCGGAATCGCTTCTCTCACCGGCCGTCCCGACGGGCCACCCCTGATTCCCCCCGGTCGCGCGGCGACCGTCGCGCGGGAACGCACCGCCTGGATCGCCGACGTCACCGGCGGAGCGGTGCAGCTCGACGGGGCGCGCATGCTCGCCGAGCGCGCCGCCTTCACCGGGCATCGCCGCGGCGGCGCGACGTCGGCCGGCGGTTCGTGCCGGCTGCTGCCGACGGCCGACGGCTGGGCCGCCGTCTCCTGCGCCCGACCCGACGATCCCCTGCTGCTCGGCGCCCTCGTCGGCGCCGACGTCGGGGACGACCCGTGGCCCGCGGTCGAGGCCTGGCTGCGCGAGCACACCGGCGCCGACCTGGCCGAGCGCGCCGACCTGCTCGGCGTCGCGGCCGGACCCGTCACCCCTGCGCACGCTCCTGCCCCCCTGCGACCGCCGGCGCCGCGCCCCGTCGACGGGTTGCTCGTCGTCGACTTCAGTGCGCTGTGGGCGGGACCGCTGTGCGCGCACGTGCTGGGCCTGGCGGGGGCGCGGGTGATCAAGGTGGAGACACCGTCCCGGCCGGACGGCGCCCGCCGCGGCAATCCCGACTTCTATCGCCTGCTGCACGGCGGCCACGAGGCCGTGACCCTCGATCCCGCCCTCCCCCACGAACGCGCAGCCCTCGCCGCGCTCGTCGCGGCCGCCGACATCGTGATCGAGGCGTCCCGCCCGCGCGCGCTGGCCGGATTCGGCCTGCACGCAGACGAATTCGTCGCCACCGGCGGGACCTGGATCTCGATCACCGCGCACGGACGCGCCTCGAACCGGATCGGTTTCGGCGACGACATCGCCGCGGCCGCGGGACTGGTCGCCCGCGACGGCGACGGGCCGATGTTCGTCGGCGACGCGATCGCCGATCCACTCACGGGTCTGACCGCGGCGGCGCTGGCGATGTCCACACCCGGCGACGGTGACGGGGTGTTGTGGGACATCTCGATGTCGGCGACGGTGGCCGCCACCCTGGACGGAGCCGAAACCGCTGCGGCGCAGGCATACCGGCGAGGCCACGAGTGGTACGTCGACACCGCGACGGGCACCGCGCAGATCGAGACGCCGCAACCACGCGCCCCGCGCGGCGACCTCGCCGAACCGGGTCGCGACACCGCCGCGGTGCTCGCCGAACTGGGGTCGGCGCGGTGACCGGCCTGCTGCTGCGCGACGTCGCGCTGCCGGCCGGCCGGTGCGACGTCGCGGTCCGCGACGGCCGGATCACGGCGATCGGGGTCGGCCTCGAAACCGAGGGCGAGGTGATCGACGGCCGCGGTGGGGCGCTGCTGCCGGGACTGCACGATCACCACCTGCACCTGCACGCGATCGCCGCGGACGCCACCTCGGTCCGGTGCGGGCCCCCGCACGTGCGCACACCCGGCGACCTGGCCCGGGCGCTGGACGCCGCGCCCGGCGACGGCTGGGTCCGCGGCGTCGGCTACGTCGAGACGGTCGCGGGCCTGCTCGACGCCGCGGCGCTGGACCGGCTGCACGCGCGGCGGCCGGTGCGGGTGCAGCACCGCAGCGGCGCGATGTGGGTGCTCAACTCGGCGGCGACGATCCTGGCCGGACTGGACTCGGCCGACCATCCCGGGGTGGAGCGCGACGACG
>NZ_PCZU01000088.1:25171-31888 GCF_002887785.1 Rhodococcus sp. ENV425 | reverse complement strand
CGCCCCCGCTCGATGCCGTGGGCGCGGACCTGACCCGCCTCGGGATCACCGGGATCACCGACGCCACCCCCGATCTGGCGCCGGGCTCGCTGGCCGCGCTGATCGACGCACACGTCTCCGGCGCGCTGCCGCAGCGAGTGCACCTGCTGGGGGTGCCCCTCGGCGACGAACCCGAGGATCGACCGGCGACCGTGACGACCGGCCCGTACAAGATCGTTCTCGCCGACTCGGGACTGCCCGACTTCGAGGCCCTGGCCGGCACCGTCCGTCGCGCCCACGCCCGCGGCCGGCCGGTGGCGGTGCACTGCGTCAGCCGCGAGGCGCTGCTGTTGCTGCTCGCGGTGTTCGAGGAGGCCGGCACCCGTCCCGGAGACCGGATCGAGCACGGGGCGCTGGTCCCGGCCGAGTCGATCGGCGAGCTGCGTCGTCGCCGGGTGTGCGTGGTGACCCAGCCCGGCTTCCTCGCGCACCGCGGCGACGACTACCTCGAGCGGGTCGATACCCGGGATCTGCCGGACCTGTACCGCTGCCGGTCCCTGCTCGACGGCGGCGTGCCCGTCGCCTTGTCGAGCGACGCCCCGTACGGGCCGCTCGACCCGTGGGCGGTGATCGCGGCCGCGACGAACCGTCGCGCCCCCACCGGCGACGTCGTCGGTCCACAGGAGCGGATCACCGCCGCCGCCGCCCTCGACCGCTACCTGTCCCCCCTCGACGACCCCGGCGCCGAGCCGCGCAGGGTGCGGGTGGGCGCGCCGGCGGATCTGGTGCTGCTCGACCACCCGCTCACCGATGCGCTTGCGGAGCCGACCGCGGAAGCAGTGCGCTGCATCGTGATCCGCGGCGAGATCCGGTATCGCCGCTGAGCCCGGGCCCGGTCGGACGAGGCCCTGCCCGGGCTGCTGCACCCGTTCGCGGGTCACGCCCGCACCACCGTCATGAATACCTGTTCGCTAGTCGAGGAGTGCGTCCGCGCTGCACGACGAGGTCGTCCCGGTGGGTCGCGATCTTCGTCTCCAGCGCGGCGCACCGCCCAGGTGGGCTGCCTCAACGCGCGACCAATGCGCGCACCCGGCGCGCGATGCCGGGCAGGAGCGTCACCACCGCCCCCAGCGCGACCGCGGCGACGACGGCAGTGGCCGTGTCGCCGAACGTGGCGGTGCCGAGCTCGTGGCCGCGCAGGGCATCGGTGGCGTGCGCGACCGGGTTGAGCGTCGCGGCGGCCTGCATCCAACCGGGCATGGTCTCGATCGGGGCGAAGGCGCTCGAGACGAACATCAGCGGCATCATCACCATCATCCCGGCGAACTGCACCACGTCGGGACGGCGGAGTCGGTCACCGATGAGCCCGAACAGGGCACTCATCGCCGCGGCCAGCACGGCGAGAACGACGATCCCGGCCAGGGCGTCGACGACGGTGCCATGGAACTCGAATCCGAGTACGACGGCGGCGACACCGAGGAGCGCGGCCCGGGCGAGCGTGAATGCGGCTTCGTTGAGCGTGCGCGCCACACCGGGCAGCGGCCCCCGCATGGGTAGCGCGGCGAAGCGATCGTGCAGGCCGTTGGTGTGATCGATCGCCGCGGACACCCCCGCGTTGGTGCCGGCCATCACGGTGGAGACTGCCAGCATGGCGGGGGTGAGGAAGTCGATGTAGCTGACCCCGGGAGGGAAGCCGGGTCCGGCCGCCACACTGCGGAACACCTGACTGAACAGGACCAACATCGCCATCGGCATGGTCAGCGAGAACATCAGCAACTGCGGGACGCGGGCACTCGTGCGCAGATTGCGGACCACGAGAGCGGCGAGCTGGTCCGCGGCGGGTGAGCGCCCGGGTCCGGTGGTGAGCATGGCGTTCATCGGGTGGCTCCGTTGTGGGCGAGGTGGGTGAAGACGTCGTCGAGGCTGGGCGAGGTGACATCGAGGTCGCCGATGTCGACGCGGTCCCGGGTGAGCTGGGCGACGAGTTCGGCAGCGGTCATCGCGTCGCCCACGGTGAGTGCGACACGGACCCGGCCGTCCTCGACGGGATTTTCGGCGTCGGGGCGGAACGGCAGGCCGCCGAGCTGGTGCGTGGGGATCGTGGCGGTCACCACCTTGCCGCCGACAATCCGCTTCAGCTCGGCGGGAGTGCCGCGGGCGGCGACCCGCCCCTGGCTGAGCACGACAATGTGGTCGGCAAGCCGGTCGGCCTCTTCGAGGTACTGGGTCGTGAGCACGACGGTGGTGCCGTTGGTGGTGAGTTCGTCGACGACGTCCCACAGCGCGCTGCGGGCGATGGGATCCAGGCCGGTGGTCGGCTCGTCGAGGAACAGTACCGACGGAGATCCGACCAGGCTGGCGGCCAGGTCGACCCGACGTCGTGAACCGCCGGAGAGCTCACCGACCCGCCGCGACGCGAGGTCGTGCAATCCGAGCCGGTCGATCAGGGTGTCGGCCCGAGCCCGTGCCCGACCACGCAGGCCGGCGAGGCGGCCGATCAGTTCCACATTCTCTCGGGTAGTGAGGAACTCGTCGAGGCCGGCGTACTGGCCGGTGACCCCGATCCGGCGGCGGACGTCCATCGCATCGGTGACGACGTCGAGGCCCTCGACCAGCGCCCGGCCGACGGTCGGCCGCACCAGCGTGGTGAGCACGCGAATCAAGGTCGTCTTACCGGCGCCGTTGTGGCCGAGCACGCCGAGCGTCGTGCCCGCCCCCACCTCGAGGTCGAGGCCGTCGAGCGCCCACGTCTTGTCGTAGGCGACATGGAGATCTTCCACAACTACTGCAGGGGTGTTCATCTCACGCCTCCGAACCGGTGCCGGGCACGTGCACCGCCGGCGCGCCGCGATGTCGCCGGCCAGGACGGTGGGGCACCCCAGCAGGGAGGGGCGATGCGTTGGTGTCGTCGACGTCGAGCGCGATGTGGACACGGCTGGTCATCATCTGAGGGTCCTTCCGAGACGCGCTCCCCTGGGTGGGGAACTTGACTCTTCTGACGAGCGACCCGCGATGTGGACGCATCACATCGACAGCGTCTGCTCGAGCGCGGCGCGGCAGGGCCGAACGAAGGGATCGTGGTGGGAGCCCGATCGGCCCACCAGAACCGGCGCATCTCCCGGGGCAGATGCGAACAGCGGAAGGGCCCGGGCCGTCTCCCGCAGGTCGCACAGGTCTTCGACGACCTGACTGCCCGCGCACCCGCGGGCTCGGTGCAGCAGGCCGAGCTGCTCGCCCCGGCCGCCTCGATGTGGAGCTTGACCGGCTACCAGGGGAACTCGGTGTCCCTGGCGCGGACTACCTTGACGAGCGCGGAGCCGACGCCGAATTCGCCTGAGAACCAAACGGGCGGACGGGCGCGCCGGTCAGGCGCCGAGGTCGTGCGCGAGCCGTTGCACCCGCTCGCGCGCCGCGTCCAGGCTCGCCGTGGAGCGCTCGGTCATCGGCGCCAGCGCCGGAATACGGGACGCGAGAGTGTATTCGGCGGTCACGACCGTGACGTCCATGCCCAGTGACGTGCCGAGCACCTGCTGCAGCGGCGGCACGGTGTGGTCGAGGCCCTCGTCCGGATCGCCGGGCCCGTAGGCCAGCCCACGGCTCGAGATCACCACGACGGGCGTGCCCGCGAACGGCTGGTCCGGCGTGTCGAACGGCACGGTGGTGCCGAGCACGTGGACGTGGTCGATCCACGCCTTCAGCGTCGACGGCAGCGACCAGTTGTACATCGGGGCGCCGATCACGACGACGTCGGCGGCGGCGACCTCGGCGATCAGCTCGGTCTGCACCGCCTCGGCCGCAGGATCGACGGCGACGCCGGAAACCCGCAGCCGGGGCGCATAGTGCAGTTCCGCGTCCGCGAGATGCGGGACCGGGTCTCGGTGCAGGTCCCGCTCGACCACGGTGTAGCCGGGTCCGCGGCGGCGCCACGTGTCGGCGAACAGGCGGGTCAGTTCGCGCGTGACGGACGTCTGCCGGTTCGCGGACGAATCGAGCTGCAGCAGCTGGGGCACGTCGGGCTCCTTCGGGTTCGGGTACTGCGCCGGTCGGCTACCGGCTACTGCACGATGCCGGCGGCACGCAGCCCGGCGACCTGCTCGTCGGTGAGGCCGAGTTCGGCGAGCACTGCGTCGGTGTGCTGTCCCAGCGCCGGTACCGCACCCATGCGCATCTCGACATCGGAGAAGGTCATGGGCGGCAGCACCGCCCGCACCGCGCCGGCCTCGGTGCCGACCTCCCGCCAGCGGTCGCGCTCGGCGAGCTGGGGATGCTCGATCAGGTGCTTCATGTCGTTCAGGCGGGCGGCCGGAACACCGGCCGCGGCGAGACGTTTGTCCAGTTCGGCGGTCTCGAAGCGGCGTGTGTTCTCGGCGACGACCGCGTCGGTCTCGGCGCGGTGTTGCACCCGCAGGATGTTCGTCGCGAACTTCGGGTGCCCGGCGAGATCCGGGCGGCCGAACACCTCGGTGACCAGCGCCCGCCAGCCCCGGTCGTTCTGCACGCCGATGAGGATCTTTCCGTCGACGGTCGGGTACGCGTCGTAGGGCGCGATCGACGCGTGGCTCAGCCCCATCCGCTGCACCTGCGTGTCCTGGTACATCTGCAGGTACATCGGGTGGCCGAGCCACTCGACGGTCGCGTCGAACATCGACACGTCGATCGTCGCCCCCGCGCCGGTGCGTTCGCGCCGGAACAGCGCCGCCTGGATCGAGGTGAGCGCGTACATGCCGGCCGCGATGTCGGAGGTCGGGATGCCGGTCTTGGTGGCGGTCTCCGGGGTGCCGGTGATCGAGCACAGCCCGGTCTCGGCCTGGACCAGCATGTCGTAGGCCTTGCGCTCGCGCAGCGGGCCTTCGGTGCCGTAACCGGTCATGTTCACCACGATCAGCTCGGGCCGCTCGCGCCGCAGCTCGTCGGCGCCGAGCCCGAGCCGCGCCGCCGCGCCGGGCGCGAAGTTCTGGATCACCACGTCGGCCTCGCCGACGAGCCGGCGCACCGCGGCGACGCCCTCGGTGGCCTTGAGGTCGACGCAGATCGACTCCTTGCCGCGGTTGAGCCACACGAAATGCGATGCCAGCCCGTGCACGGCGGCGTCGTAGTTGCGGGCGAAGTCGCCCTCCCCGATGCGTTCGACCTTGATGACGCGGGCGCCGAGATCGGCGAGATGGCGGGTCGCGATGGGGGCGGCGACCGCCTGCTCGAGGCTGACGACGGTGATGCCTTCCAGCGGCAGTCCCGCCGATCCCCCGGCTTTCGGCTCGCTGTTCTCGCTCATCGCGTCGGTGCCTTCCTGTCTCCGTATACCGTTGCAGCCACGTCTTCTCCTCGGGCACGTGCGCGCCACCGCCGCACGTCGTCCTCCCCCGCCCCGTGGTCGATCAGCCACGCCCCCGGCCCTCCGGGATGCGCGACGAGGCGTTCGACGATCGGGGAGATCGCCTCGGCCGGGGCGCGGAACAGGTCGGACGGCACCGCCCGGTCGCCGCCCGGGAACGAGCCGCCCACGCGCAGCCCGACGGCCTCCCAGCGACGGAGGAGCAGGGGCATGTTCGTGTCGGTGGCCGCGTAGTCGTCGACGACGGCCTGCGGTTCCACGCCTGCGGCGAGCAGCAGGACGGCGACCGCGAGACCGGTGCGGTCCTTGCCGGCGGTGCAGTGCACGAGGACCGGGCCCGCGGCCCGCGCGACGACCGGCACGAGCCCGGCGAACAGCGGCGCGGCCACGTCGAACACCCGGCCGTAGAGTTCGGCGAGGCCGAGGCCGGTGCGCCCGGCCGGCGCGGCGTCCGCGTGCAGCGACAGGCGATGCACGTGCGTGCCGTCCGGCCAGGTGAAGGCGCGGTGCCCGCGTTCGGCGTCGGATCGCAGGTCCACCACCGTCGTGGGCGGCCGGTCGGAGAGGATGCCGCGCACCACGTCACCGGTGTAGCAGGCGTCGCCCCGATACAGCACGCCGGGCGCGGTGCGACCGCCGTCGGTCAGCGGCAGTCCGCCGAGATCTCGCAGATTCACCGGTCCGGGCACGCGCTGTTGCTCGTCCTGCACTCGCACCTCTCCTCGTCGGTCCGGCACCGCCGGAACACGCGCCGTCACCCCACAGTTCATACCGGGCCGGTGGTACCTGTCCAGCGGGCCGCGGCGGATGCCCTATTCCGGTCGGCCGTCCGCGATCAACGGCCACAGCCCCCGGGACCCGGCGTCGACGGCCGCCGCGGTGAGCACCTCGTCCCAGAACCGCACGGAGCCGAACTCCCTGCGCCACGACAGCAGCCGGTTCGCGTGCCGGTGCAGCTCGTGCTCCATGGTGAAGCCGATCGCGCCGAGGCTCTGGTGGGCGTTGCGCACGACCACCGACGCGGCGTGCCCCGCGCAGGACTTCGCGGCAGCGATCGCGAATCCCGCTTCGTCACTGCCGAATCCGGAATCCTCGGCGATCGTCACGGCTGCCTGCGCGGCGGCACGCGCGAGCGCGCCCTCGGCGGCGATGTCCGATACCAGGTGCTGCACGGCCTGGAACCTGCCCAGGGCACGGCCGAACTGCACACGCGTGGTGGTGTGCTCGACGACCAGGTCGAGCACCCGCTCCATCGCGCCGCTCATCGCGAGAGCCCGGGCGAGCGCCCCCCGGCGCAGGAACTCCTCCGCGGTGCCCGCCGGAACTTCGGCGCCGGACAGCGCGGCGACGTCGACACGGATGTGGTCGCGCGGCTCGGACGCGACGTCGACCGCCTCGGTGACCTC
>NZ_PCZU01000088.1:0-25105 GCF_002887785.1 Rhodococcus sp. ENV425 | reverse complement strand
CGACGTCGCGGGCCCACGGCACGTGCCGGGCCGAGCCGTCGGCGGCCAGCACGGCGGCGGTGCGTGCCGCCGCCGGATCGGTCACCGCGCGCTTGCAGCCGGACAGCTGCAGCAGCCAGCCCGCGAGGAGGTCGTTCTCGGCCACCGGCACCGCCGCGGCACCGGCGCCCGCGGCGCCGAGCAGATATGCGGCCTCGGCCCAGCCCGCCTCGCTGCCCCCGTCCGCCTCCGGACCGGTGAGCCGGGCGAGACCGAGTTCGACCAGAGTGGACCACAATTCGCGGTCGAGGCGCAGCGGCCCGGTGAGGCGGTGATCGTCGCCGCGGCGCTCTCCGAAGACCTGTTCGAGCATCTGCGCGAATTCGCGCATCTCCACATCGTTATCGGTCGACGTGCCGTTCGTCGCGTTGCTCATCAGCGCATCCCCAATCCCCGCGCGATGACCCCGCGCAGAATCTCACTCGTGCCGCCTCGGAGGGTGAATCCGGGACGCTGCATGACACCCGACCGCACCAGCTCGGCGAACTCGTCACCAGCGGTGTCGCTCTCGCCGGCCAGCTCGTCGGCGAGGTCGGCGATGTCGCCCTCGGCCTGCGTGCCGAGCACCTTGACCACCGAGGCGGCGACCTCCGCGTTCTCATGCCGCTGCAGCGCCTCGGACACCCCGCGCGACATGTGGTGCAGGCCGAAGATCCGGCCGACGAACGCGCCGATGCGGGGGTCGGCCGGCAGGCGGCCGGCGGCTGCCTCGTCCACCGCGCCGGCGAGCACACCGAAGGTGGACATGAAGCGTTCCGGGCCGCTGCGCTCGTAGCCGAGTTCGGAGGTGACC
This sequence comes from Rhodococcus sp. ENV425, assembly GCF_002887785.1. Lineage (NCBI taxonomy): Bacteria > Bacillati > Actinomycetota > Actinomycetes > Mycobacteriales > Nocardiaceae > Rhodococcus > Rhodococcus sp. ENV425. Next base: position 24,273 of record NZ_PCZU01000088.1, on the reverse strand, counting down.
TGCGCCCAGCCGTCGCCGATCGTGCCGAGCACGAGGTTGTCGGGCACGAACACGTCGTCGAGGACGACCTCGTTGAAGTGGTGCTCACCGGACATCGACAGCACGGGCCGGATCTCCACGCCGGGCGAGTCGAGCAGGACGATGAACTGGCTCAGCCCGGCGTGCCGGTGCGCCGGGTCGAGCGGGGCGGAGCGGGCCAGCCCGAAGAAGGCGTCGGCGTGGTGGGCGCCGGAGGTCCACAGCTTGGTGCCGGTGATGCGCCAGCCGCCGTCGACCTGCACGGCCTTGGTCTTCACGCTCGCCAGGTCCGATCCGGACTCGGGCTCGCTCATGCCGATGGCCCAGCAGATCTCGCCGCGAGCGATGCCGGGAAGGAACCGTCGCTTCTGCTCCTCGGTGCCGTACTTGAGCAGCGAGGGCGCGGCCTGCCGGTCCGCCACCCACTGGGCGGCGACCGGCGCGCCGACCGCGAGGAGTTCCTCGGTGACGACGAAACGCTCCATGAAGGTGCGGCCGTGCCCGCCGTACTCGGTGGGGATGGTCATGCCGACCCAGCCGCGGGCGGCCAGGGCCTTGGTGAAGTCGGTGTTCCAGCGGGCGAGCCAGGTGTCCACGCCCGGGGTGAACACGCCGGCCTCGATCTGCTCGCGCAGGAAGGCGCGCACCTCGGCCCGCAACGCTGCGAGACTCGGGTCGGGGGCACCGGCGGACGGTACCAGTGATGTACGCATGGTCGTCTTCTTCCGTGAGGGGGTCAGGGTCGCGGCTGCAGCAACAGCAGGGCCAGATCGCCGTACCGGGCCGCGATGTCGGCGGGGGTGTCCGGACCGTCCGGGTCGTACCAGTTCGCGATCGAGGTCGTCATCGCCAGGATCGAGCGGCGACAGTCCTCCGGGTAGGGGGTGGTGAACGCTCCGGATCGCATCCCATCCTCGATGATGCTGCCCAGCAACTCGTTTCCGGAACGCCGCCGCTGCTCGTAGACGGCCGCGTTCTCCGGTTCCAGGTTGCGAACCTCGGTGCCGATCATCAGGCTCTGTTCCTGGCAGATGGTCCGGAACCGGACCAGGGCGACCACCAGGGCCCGGAGCCGCTCCACCGGGTCGTCACCGACGCGTGACAGCTCCTCGTCGCACATCGCGTCGAAGGCGTTCACGCCGTCGATGAGGATGGCCAGCAGCAGGTCCTGCTTGTTCTTGTAGTGGTAGTACAGCGCCGACAGGCTCACGCCCGCCTCCTGGGCGATCGTCCGGATCGACGACGCACCGTATCCGTTGCGGACGAACTCGCGACGCGCCGCCTCGATGAACACCCGTTGCCGCTCCGACGGCGCCACGGTGTCGCCCTGTCGTGCGTATGTTCCCCGTCGAACACTCATCCGTTTCCTCCGGCGGTCGCGGGGCGCAGCGCCCCCTTGACGAGCTTGCCGGTGGGTGTCCGGGGCAGCGCGTCGACGAAGTCGACGCTGCGCGGGCACTTGTACCCGGCGATGCGGTCGCGGCAGTAGGCGATCAGCTCCGCAGCGAGCGCGTCGTCGCCGGCGACGCCCGCCGCCGGCTGGACGACCGCCTTGACCGATTCGCCCATCTCGGCATCCGGCACACCGATCACTGCCACGTCGAACACCTTGGGGTGCAAGGCGAGGGCGTTCTCGATCTCCTGCGGATAGATGTTCACCCCGCCGGAGATGATGGTGAACTTCGCCCGGTCGGTGAGGAAGAGGTAGTCGTCCTCGTCCAGGTATCCGATGTCCCCGGTCGTCGCCCAGGTGGGGTGGAGCGGGTTGCGGGACTCGGCCGTCTTCTCCGGGTCGTTGTGATACTCGAAGCTGTAGCCGGGACGTTCGAAGTAGATCAACCCGATCTGTCCGTGCGGCAACTCCGTTCCGTCCTCGGCACAGATGTGCGCGAGGCTGGCATGGCCGTGTCCGGTGCGGCCGACGGTGCCGGGCTTCCGGAGCCATTCCTGCGGCGAGACGATGGTGCTGCCCACGGATTCGGTGGACGAGTAGTACTCGTAGATCACCTCGCCCCACCAGTCGATCATCGCCTGCTTGACCTCGACGGGGCACGGCGCGGCGGAGTGGATGGCGGCGCGCATCGCGGACAGGTCGTAGCGGCCGCGGACCTGCTCGGGCAGCTTCAGGAGCCGGACGAAATGCGTGGGCACCCACTGACTGTGGGTCACGCGGTAGCGCTCGAGGTCGGCGAGGCAGGTCTCGGCGTCGAACCTGCCCGCGACGATCGCCGTGCCGCCGAGTGCCTGCGCCGCGGCGCCGAACCGCAGGGGCGCGGCATGGTAGATCGGGGCGGGCGCGTAGTACACGCAGTCGTCGTCGAAGCCGAAGCTCTGCAGCAGCCCGACCGCGTTGGAGGCCGCCTGCTCACCGACCTGCGCTCCGCTGAGCGCGGGCTTGATCCCCTTCGGCCGGCCGGTCGTGCCCGACGAGTAGAGCATGTCCGTCCCGCCGGGCTGGTCGACCGGCGCGGTGGTGCTCATCGCGGCGATCTCGGCCTCGTATCCGAGGTGGCCGGGAACGTCGCCGCCGAACGCCAGGCGGTGCCGCACCTTCGGCGTGTCGCCGGCCACGGCGACCGCGAGGTCCACGAGCGGCGCGGACACCACGAGAGCCGCGGCGTCACAATCGTCCACGATGTAGGCGACCTCGGGCGGGGCGAGATGCGTGTTCACGAACGTCACGTACATGCCGGAACGCACTGCAGCCCAGTACAGTTCGAAGACGGTCACGTCGTTGACCGACAGCACGGCGAGGTGGTCGCCCGCGCCGAGGCCGTGGGCGCGGAGCCAGTGCGCGAACTGCACCGAACGGTCCTCGAGCTCGCGGTAACTGATCTCGCGCCCCGTGGCCGCCTCGATCGCCGCCGGCTTGTCCGGGGTGATCGAGGCATAGCGTCCTGGATACATTCGTGCTCCTTCTGCCGGTCCCACCGGGACGTCTAGAGGCCGAGGTCCTTGGCGATGATCGTCTTCATGACTTCGCTGGTGCCGCCGTAGATCCGGCTGACGCGGGTGTCGGCGTAGAGGCGGGCGATCGGGTATTCGGTGATGTAGCCGTAGCCACCGTGCAACTGCAGGCACTTGTCGATCACGCGGCCGGCGACCTCGGTGCAGTACAGCTTGGCACGGGCGGCGTCCGCCACCGACAGCTCGCCCCGGTCGAGCAGCTCGAGGCAGTGGTCGGCGAAGACTCGCGCCGCCTGCACCTCGGCGGAGCATTCCGCGAGAACGAACTTGGTGTTCTGGAAGGAGGCCACCGGCTTGCCGAACACCTTGCGGTCCTTGGTGTATGCGACGGCATGCTCGATCGCGGCCGCGGCCTGGCCGACCTGGTTGAGCGCGATGCTCAGGCGTTCCTGGGGCAGGTTGTGGGCGAGGTAGCCGAAGGCCTTGCCCTCCTCGCCGAGGAGATTCTCCACCGGAACCCGCACATCCTGGTACGACAGCTCGGCGGTGTCCTGCTGGTGCAGCCCGATCTTGTCCAGCTTGCGACCGACGGAGAACCCCTCGGCATCGGTGGGCACGCAGAGGATCGACAGGCCGGCACGGCGGTCCTCCGGGTCGAACGGCGCCGTCCGGCAGACGGTGAGGACCAGGTCGGCGGTGACGCCGCCGGTGATGAACGTCTTCGCGCCGTTGACGACGTAGTGCGAGCCGTCGGCGGACAGCTTGGCGGTGGTGGCGATGTTGGCCAGGTCCGAGCCGGTGCCGGGCTCGGTCATCGCGATGGCGGTCATCATCCGGCCGGACGCGAAGTCCGGCAGCCAGCGCTTCCGCTGCTCGTCGCTGCCGTACTCGAGCAGGTACGGCAGGATCAGGCAGGAGTGCACGGTGTAGGAACCGAACGACACGCCGGCCCGGGCCACCTCCTCGAACACGATGGCGTTGTACTTGAAGCTCGATTCGCCGCCGCCGCCGAACTCCTCGGGCACCTGGATACCGAGGACGCCGAGCTCACCGAGACGGTGGAAGAACTCGCGCGGCGGCCGGCCCAGCGCATCCCACTCCGCCTGATGCGGCAGAACCTCGCGGTCGATGAAATCCCGCAGCATGGAACGGAATTCGTCGTGTTCCTGAGTGAAGATCGTCCGCTCCACGGCCGTCTCTCCTTCGTTGTGTGCGGCGGCTCGGGGGCCGGGGCGGTCAGTTGCCGGTGAAGTTCCCGGTGCGGCGTTCGAGGAACGCCGAGAGTGCCTCACCGTGGTCGGCGGTGTGGTGCGAGAGGGCCTGGAACGCGGCGGAGAGCTCGAGGATGCTGTCGAGATCCTGGCGCTGCCCCTCGCGCATCAGCTTCTTGGTCATGCGCAGCGCGTGCGGCGGATTCACCGCGACGCGGGCGGCGAGTTCGTTCGCGGTGACCAGCAGCTGCTCGGGTTCGACGACGCGGGAGACCATGCCCCAGTCCAGCGCGGTCGCCGCATCGACCCGGTCGCCGGTGAAGGCCATCTCCGCGGCCCGCGCCGCACCGATGGCGCGGGGCAGCAGCCACGCGCCGCCGTCGCCGGGGATGATGCCGAGCTTGACGAAGCTCTCGGCGAAGAATGCGGTGCTCGAAGCGATCCGCATGTCGCACATCATGGCCAGGTCGCAGCCGGCGCCGACCGCGGGTCCGTTGACGGCGGCGATGATCGGCACCTCGCAGTGGTAGATCGCCTTGGGCAGCCGCTGGATTCCGCGACGGTAGCCCTCACGCAGCTGATGCGGGGCACCACCGAACATCCCGGCGCGGTCGGCCATGTCCTTGACGTTGCCGCCGGCCGAGAACGCGCTGCCGGCGCCGGTGACGATCACCACGCGGGTCTCGTAGTCCGCGTTCGCCTCCTCCACCAGCTGCACCAGCCGCTCGACGACGTCGTCGCCGGAGATCGGATTGCGCGCCTCGGGCAGGTTGATCGTCCACGTCGTGACGTGGCCTTCCCGGCGGGAGAGTACGACGTCCTCGGGTGCGCTCATGCGGAGGTCCTTTCGGCCGGCGATCGGCGGCAGGCAGCAGATTAGGTCGAACGATCGTTCAAATTACTGCCTTGCGGACCGGTTGTAAAGGCATGGACGGATCGACTGCCGTTGTTCGGTGACCGACGGTCACGCGAAGTCGAACATCGGCGGGAGGAGGCAGACGACCAGCGCCGCCCAGATGCCGAAGACGGGCAGGTAGCGGGTCTGCCAGCGTTCGAGGGAGCCGAACCCGCGGCGGCCACGGACGAACCCGAGGACGAGCCGGGCCGACCAGGCAAGATTGACCAGTAGGACCAGGTTCATCCCGAGAGCGGCCACCTTGTTGGGGGTGAAGCCGAACTCCGCGATCCGGGTGAGCATGGCTGTGAGCATGAGCAGGTCGACCGCGAGAGCGAGGACGACGAGGACGAGCTGGAGACGGTCGAACAGGTCGGGCGGCAGGTGAGGTTCGCGGGCGGAGATCGCATACAGCAGCAGCCCCAGGACGACGACGAGGATGAGGTCCATCAGGATCAACAGGTTTCGGTCGACGTCGACGACGCTACCGGTGGTCGCGAACGCCGCGAGCAGCACCAGCAACATGAGGATTGTGAGGGGTGTGAACACGCGGGTGAGGACGGGCGCGATGTTCTCCACCACGTTCTGCTTCGCCTCCACGAGCCAGGCGGCGACGACGACCGCGCCCGCCGCACCGAACGGCAGCACCCACTCCTCGACGACCCACTCGGCATCCGTGCCGAGCGCGTCGAACGCGCCGATCGTCAGGCCCACGAGGACGCCGCCGCCGAGGGCGAGCAGGGTGAGATAGACGACCCATTCGCCGGTGAATCGGACGAAGTCCATCCACCGCCGGTCGGACCGCCACTCGCCTCCGACGTAGGCGAGGCCGACGACGAACCACAACGCGATCGGGGCATGGATCGCGGCGATCACCTCGGTCGATCCGTTCGGGACGAAGGGAAACGCGTTCGTCACGACCGCCACCAGGGCGAACGGCACCAGCAGCGCCGCGGCGCCGCGGGGCGTCACGCGGCGCTTCCAGGCGAAGTACCCGGCGAGGAACGGAAGCACGAGCAGGCTGACGTTGCGCACGACGACGCCCTCGTCCAGTGTCGCCAGTCCGGCCTTCAGGGCGACCGCCGCGCCGACGGCGAGCGCGAGCACGACGAACAGCTCACGTGTGGGCCGCGTGGCACCGTCGTCCGGTGCGGGCATCAGCACGAGTTGCTTCCACAGGCGCTCGGAATGCTCCCGCGCGAACTCGCGGGAGATGTCGTCCACGCTGCCCATGCGTTTGACCGCGACCAGGAAGGCCTCGTCGGTCCCCAGTCCGGCGGCGGACAGATCCGAGATCTGGTCACGCAGGTGGTCTTCCATCTCGTCGGCGTCGGCGGCGGATATCGCGCGACGACGCTCGACGTAGCCGCGCCACTGACCGATCTGCGACTCCAGCGCGGCATCGGTGTCCATCACGACCATCCTCCGGCGGGGGTCGCGGGCACCTCGGCGCAGCGCCAGACCTGGTCCAGCGCGTCCGCCACGACGTCCCACTGACTGCGCCGTTCCGCAAGCACGCTCCGGCCTGCGTCGGTGATCGCGTAGTGCTTGCGCCGTCGCCCACTGTCGGAACTTCCCCACGACGCCGACACGTATCCGGACCGTTCCAGGCGATGCAGCAGCGGGTACAGCATTCCGTCGGTCCATTGGATCCGTCCACCGGACAGATCCTTGACTCGTTTGAGGATGGCGTACCCGTAGGAGTCGCCGTCGGCGAGGATTCCGAGCACAAGCGGGGTCGCCGAGGCCGCCACCAGGTCCTTGTCGAGGTACATAGAACTCCTATGCCTAGATCAGCTAGGTATCAACCTAGCAGATTCAGGCATGAGCCAACCGCACTTCTCGATGCGCCCGGTTCGTCCAAGGCCGGCACGCCGGCGGGGTTGATCGCGAGGGTCGGGGGCGTACGGACAGCGGTCAGGACTTCTTCGGCTCCGCCTCGACCTCGTCGTCGTCGGCGAAGACGAGCCGGCCGTCGTCCAGCGCGACGGCCCACCGGCGCACCGGCGCCCAGTCCCGCCCGAGCTGCTCGCCGGCCCGGGCGGCTTCGCTCGCATAGTCCTCGACCACCACTCCGGGCAGTCGGCTCTTGTCGTCGCCACGACGCACCACCACCCGCGAGCCGACGGTGAGCCCGCCCCTGCCTGCAACTCCCGAGTTGTCACTCATGACAAATGATCATTGCATCGATCGCTCTTCCGGACACCCCTACCACGGCAGGACCGCCTCCGTGTCGGCACCTGCGCGTCACCGGCGGCGCCCATCTCACTCGACCACCGGGAAGAGGGACTCGCCGTCCTCGGGGCTGCCGCCGATCTGACCTCGATCGACCCGCGAGTCCTCGACGATGACACCCTCGACCAGCTCTGCGTGCTTACGTCCGCCGTCGATGACGGCTGTGTCGCCTCCGCCGTCGTAGACGGCTGTGTCGCCTCCGCCGTCGTAGACCTCGTCGACGATGTCCTCGGTCAGCTCGTCGTCCGGCATGGCCGCAACCGGCCGCTCGAGCGGCTCCGGGGGCGCCACGTCGGGTTCCTCCTCGGCGAGGCGCTGGTCCAGCGACTCGCCTTCCTGCTCCTCCCGCTGCGTGGTGCCGAACCGGTCGGCCCCGCTCCAGCCCTCCGGCGGGTCCACGACCTCGTCGCCGTCGTCGTTGCGGACTTCGTCGGAATCGAGGCCCTCGCTCGGGCTGAGCGTGTCGCCGGGACCGTCTTCGATACTCATGGCTGCGAGGTACCCGAGCCGTGGGACCGCGAAACGCGGACGGGTTTGCCTGCCCCGGATACCGTCTATGCCCGGGGCACGACCACGGCGAGGGGGCCTTCCCATGGGCGAGAACGACCTCTTCCAGCACATCGAGGGGCTGGTGAGCGAGAAAAGGTCGACTCCCGTCGCCGGTGACGGACACCGCGAAGGACGAGTTGGGGAGTAGACATGGGCGAGAGCTCGGGAACCGGGGACGCGGAGACGCTGACCGTGGAGCTGGAGGACGCGGGCGGCACGTCGTGGTGGGCCTCCCTGCTCGCGACGCTGAGTTCGCAGTACGGCAACGCGTACAAGCGGTTCGTCGGCCGGGTAGACGAGGAACGCCGCTATGTCGGTCCCACCTTCCCGGTCCCCCGGACGTGGGGGGACATCCCGCCGCAGGAGGCGTGGGCGCCGGAGATGAACCGAAGCCTCGCCGAGGTGCTCCGGCACATCGAGGACGATCACTGGGTGCAGACCGGTAACGGGCAGCAACCGTGGGAGTTCCGGTTCACCCGGCCTCGGTGACCGGATCGCGAGGAGGATTCCGTGCGGGTACGATTGTGGAAAACTGTTGCTGCAGTGGCCGTCTCGGTAGGATTGGTCACGTCGTGCGGCGACGGCGACACCATGCCGGGTGCGCAATCGACCATGAGCGCGTCCGTTCCCGCGTCGGCACCGGCACCGGCGACGACGGCCGAGAGCGCCCCCGCGTCCTCCTCGCCGGAGACGTCGCCGGCCGCGACGAGCGAGGACGCGACGCCACCGGCCGGGTCGTCCTTTCCCGGAGAAGACCTCACCCCGGAGCAGGCCGAAGCGCTTCAGCGCGCGGTCGACGAGGGTAGCCAGCCGTGGCGGCTGGACCCGTCCCTCGTCGCGCAGGCGTTCGTGGCGGACCGATTCGGATGGAGCGACACCGACGCACGCGCGGCCGACCCGCACACCGTCGAGGTGACCAACCGGGCGGACGGCAGCATCGTGGTGCTCCAGCTGCGCCGGCCCGTCCGGGAGAGCGCCGACGGAATCTGGGTCGTCACGGACGGCGTCCGGATCGGCTGAGCCACCAGCGGAAGTGCAGCCGGCACCCGCTCGCCGGAATCATGCCTCCGCCGCGGCCCGCCGGACCAGGTCGACGATCGCCTCGGGGACAGCCCACTGCGGCGCATGCCCGGCCCACGGCAGCGGCACGAACCGGGCCCCGGGAACCAGCGGGACGTACCGCACCGTCTGCGCGGAGGCGACGACGTCGAGTACGCCCTGCGCGAGGGTGACGGGGCACGCGATCCGGTCGAGACCCGTCGGCACGTCCGTCGGCACGGCGTTCCACAGCATCGCCCCCCGATTCCGCGAATCCTCCCTTCATGGAAAGTGATTCGGATCGCGAGGCGCGCCACGGCAGGGCCACCCGAGCCCCGGTGGCCCTGCGCCACTCACACCGGCTCGAGCAGTTCCGGGCGGTTGTTGCGAGGGTTGTTGACCGCGGTGCCGACCTCGTAGGGCTCCAGGTGGGGTTCGGGGACGGAGGCGATCAGCGCGTCGACGTCGTCGCGGTCGGTGAGGGCCGGATCGAGCCACACGTCGTGGAAGGACGGCGGCAGCACCAGCGGGCACCGCTCGTGGATCTGCCCGGCGGCGTCGGTGGCCTCCGTCGTCAGCACCGTGACGGTCCACAGCCACTTGTCGGGATGGTCGTCCGGCAGGCTCGGATCCGGCCACAGCTCGTACAGGCCGGCCATTCCGAGCACGCCGTCGCCGTGCAGGAAGTACGGCACCTTGGTGCCGTCCTCGCGCTTCTGCCACTCGAAGTACCCGTCGGCCGGCAGGATGCACCGTCGCCGGGCGGCCGCGGCCTTGAACGACGGTTTCTCGGTGATCGTCTCGCAGCGGGCATTGATCAGCCGGTTGCCGATCTTCGGGTCCTTGGCCCACGACGGCACCAGCCCCCACCGGGCGGACCGGAGCTGACGCACCGCCTCCCCGCCCGGATCGTCCTTCGGGGCGCGCTCGAGCACCACCCGCACCGTCTGCGTCGGCGCGACGTTGTACGACGGGGGCAGCGGCTCGCCCACCGTCTCCACCACGTCGAACAGGGAGCGCAGTTCCTGATCGGTGACCGTGCTCGCATACCGACCGCACATGCCGCCCACCTTCTGTCGTCGTGCCTCGACCGGTCGATTCCCATGGTGCCGCACCGCACCGACATGCGCCGGACCGTATGTGACGCCGGTCATCGGCGCAGGTCGTCCGGCCGGGACGCACGGCCGGGCGCGCTAGCCTGGTGCCGGGACCGATCGTGCGAACCCGGCGACGACGTCGCGGGCAGCCGCGGTCTCCCCCGACGTGCCGGTACCTTCCGGGTCCGGCACGCAGTCTGTCCCCCATCGGATTGGAGTACATCGTGGTCGACCTCGCCTATGTCATCGCCGGGTCCGAAGCCACCGGCGGCGCAGGGTTGCAGGTGGATCTGAAGACATTCCAGGAGCTGGGCGTCTACGGCGTCGGCACCACCACCTGCATCGTCTCGTTCGACCCGCGGAACGACTGGTCGCACCGCTTCGTCCCGATCGCGCCCGAGGTCATCGCGGACCAGATCGAGGCCGCCACCGCGGCCCACGACCTCGACGTCGTCAAGATCGGCATGCTCGGCACCCCCGCGACCATCGAGGTGGTCGCCGAGGGCCTGCGTCGCCGGTCGTGGCGGCACGTCGTCCTGGACCCGGTGCTGATCTGCAAGGGTCAGGAGCCCGGCGCCGCGCTCGACACCGACAACGCGCTGCGCGAGGCCGTGCTGCCCCTGGCCACGGTGGTCACCCCCAACCTGTTCGAGGCCCGCACCCTGGCGGGGATGGACCGCATCGACACCGTCGACGGCCTCGTCGAGGCCGCCCGCCGCATCCACGCCCTCGGCCCGCGGTACGTCCTGGCCAAGGGCGGCGTGGAGCTGGCCGGCGACGACGCCGTCGACGTGCTCTTCGACGGCGCGGAGGTCACCGTGTTCTCCGCGCCGAAGGTCGGCCGGGAACGGGTCTCCGGCGCCGGCTGCACGCTCGCCGCGGCCGTGACCGCCGAACTCGCCAAGGGCGCCGACGTGCCCGCCGCCGTCGCGCTGGCGAAGGACTTCGTCACCGCCGGCATCGAGGGCCGGGTCGGGGCGCACACGCCGTTCGACACGGTGTGGCAGGGCGCGTACGCGGCGTCGCGCACGGCATAGGACCACCCCGTCCGTCGGCGATCCGGATTCGCCTATCGGAGTGCATGTTTCGGACATCGACAACCGCCGGGACGGTTGTCGATGTCCGGAACCGGCGCGTGTGGCTCGGTATCGCGATGCGCGGGCACGTCCGACGCCTATCGTGGACGGGCATCCGTCCGCTCGGCCGAGAGGATTCCCATGACCGCGATCCGGACCGCGCTCGTCACCGGCGGCACCGGCGGGCTCGGTGCCGCCGTCACGACGCATCTGCTCGAGACCGGCTGGCGGGTCGTGGTCCCCTGGGTGGCTCGTACCGAACTCGGCCGGCTCGCGGACCATCCGCGTCTGCATCTCGTGGAGGCGGACCTGTCCGACGAGGCGCAGCTGCGGCAGGCCGTCTCGCTCGCGGCGGCCGAGGAATCCGCGCCCCTGTTCGGTGTGGTGAATCTGGTGGGCGGGTTCACCTCGGGGCCGCGGGTGCACGAGACTCCGATCGAGGTCCTCGACGCCCAGCTGGATCTCAACGTGCGCACCGCCTACGCCGTGACCCGCGCGGCGCTGCCGCACCTGCTCGCCGGCAGCGGTGGGTCGGTGGTCTGCATGTCGACCGCGGCGACGAAGCGGCCGTTCGCCGGGGGCGCCGCCTACGTCGCGTCGAAGGCCGCCGTGACCGCACTGGTCGAGACCCTGGCCGTCGAGTACGCCACCGACGGCGTCCGGGTCAACGCGCTGCTGCCCGTCGTCATCGACACGCCCGCGAACCGGGCGGCGATGCCCGACGCGAACCGGCGCTCGTGGTCGCAGCCCGCCGAGATCGCGCGCGTGATCCGGTTCCTGCTCTCCGACGACGGCGCCGCCGTCACCGGGGCTTCGATACCCGTCACGCATGTGGGCTGACGCGCCCGGCGCACTCCGCACCCGTCGGGCCGCTCCGGCTCGAACCGAGCGAATGGACCATGCTGTCGACGTGAGGAGCTGAACGATACATTCGCTCGCCCCCGCGCCCCGCGCGCCCGCGCCCGCGCTACGCGGGTAGCTCGAGCCCCTGCTCGCCGGCGCGGCGCGCCACCTCCTCCGGGAAGACGTTGCGCAGCAGGTACAGGTCCTGGCCGATGACCCAGCCGGGGGCGAGGGCGGTGGCGTAGCGCTCGAAGTAGCCGAGCTGCTTGCCGAACAGCACCAGTTCCTCCGGGCTGGCGATCCCCCATTGCTTGCCGAGCCGGATCAGCGCGACGATGAGTTCGCTGAGCCGGAGCTGCCCGAGGTCGCGGCCGAGGAGCGGAGCGAGGGCCTGCGCCACCTGCCGGCCGATCTCGGCGTCGTCGGCATCGAGTCCGCTGGTGTAGCCGAGTGCGCGGATGCCTTGCGCCACGCGGGCGAAGTCCCCGTCGATGGCGGTCGCGCGGAACAGGTCGCGCAGGATGGCGCGCCAGTGCTCGGGCAGCTCGCCGACGATGCCGAAGTCCAGGAAGGCGAGGCGGCCGTCGTCGAGCAGCCACAGGTTCCCGGCGTGCACGTCGCCGTGGAACGGCCCGTGCAGGACGACCGATTCGATCCATACCTTCACCCCGCGGCGGATGAGCAGGCGGGTGTCGATGCCGGCGTCGGCGGGCACGCGGTCCATGGGCACACCGCGAAGGCGTTCCATGCAGATCACGCGCGGCCCGCAGTAGTCCCAGTACACCTGCGGCGTGGTGACGGCCGTGTTGTCCCCGAACGCGCCGATGCACTCCCGGAACCGGCTCTGCCGGTCCGCCTCGACCGCACTGTTGAGTTCGGTCATCGTGGACGAGTGCAGGTCGCGGATGATGGCGGTGGCGTTCGCGATGCGGAAGAACTCGAAGGCCTGCAGCAGGCGCGCGCCGAGGTAGGCCGCACGCAGGTCGATGAGCATGCGGTGGGCGATGCCGGGCCGCTGCACCTTCACGACCGCCTCCCGCCCGTCGTGCAGCACGCACGCGTGCACCTGGCCGACGGACGCGGCGGCCAGCGGCAGGTCGTCGAACCGGGCGAACAGTTCGCCGACGGGATGCCCGAGGTCTTCCTCGATCACGGCGCGGGCCTGGTCCGCGGAGACGGGCGCGACGTCGTCCAGGCAGCGCAGGCACGCGTCGGCCAGCGGCTTGGGGAACACACCGGACGACGACGCCATGAGCTGGCCGAGCTTGACGAACGTGGGGCCGAGGATCTCGAATGCGTCGACGGTACCCTCGGCGGCGGCGTCGGCCGGGCCGCGCCCGTCGGGTCGCAGTGGCCAGGCCAGCAGCTTCAGCAGCACGCTGACGACGAGCACCACAGCGACGACGACCGTGCGGCCGGCTTCGCGCAGACCGAAACGCTCGAGCGGGGGCATGTCGACGTGCAGGGCCGACGCGGGCGGTCCCCCGGCGTACGGGCCTGTCGGTCGTGGCGCGATGTCGGGCACGCGTCCCCCTCGTCCTTGCTGCCTGCCGGCGGGGCTGTCGGCCGGGGGCAGTTACTGGACGGTACCCGGAGTGCACAGATAGTTCGAGACCCTGTTTCCTGTCGGCCCCCAGGGCTACGCTCACGCTCGTAACTGCACTTCGGACCGACGGGCAGGCGGGGGCACACCATGACGGAGCAGGTTCTCGATTCGCAGGACGACTTTCTGACGCTCGCCGGTCCGTACCGGCGTGAGCTGCTGGCGCACTGTTACCGGATGAGTGGCTCGATCCACGACGCGGAGGACCTCGTGCAGGAGACGTACCTGCGCGCCTGGCGCGGCTACGCCAACTTCGGCGGCCGCTCGTCGCTGCGGACGTGGCTGCACCGCATCGCGACCAACGTGTGCCTGACCGCGCTGGAGGGCCGGTCGCGCCGGCCGCTGCCGACGGGGCTGGGGGCGCCGAGTTCGGATCCGGTCGACGACCTCGTCGAGCGCGGGGAAGTGCCGTGGCTCGAGCCGATTCCCGGCGGATCCCTCGGCGACGACGGTCGGCCGGACGACCCGACGGACCCGGCGGCGATCGTGACCTCGCGCGAGTCCATCCGTCTGGCGTTCGTAGCGGCGCTGCAGCATCTGTCGGCGCGGCAGCGGGCAGTGCTGCTGCTGAGGGACGTGCTGCAGTGGCGGGCGACGGAGGTGGCCACCGCGCTGGACACCTCGACGGCCGCGGTGAACAGCCTGCTCCAGCGGGCCCGCGCGCAGCTGCAGCAGGCGCAGGTGACGAAGGAGAATCTGGTCGAGCCGGAGAGCCCGGAGGCGCAGGCGCTGGTGCGGCGCTGGGTCGAGGGGTTCGAGAAGTACGACATCGATTCGATCGTCGAGATGCTCACCCAGGAGGCGGTCTGGGAGATGCCGCCGTTCGAGGGCTGGTACCGCGGCGCCGAGGCGATCGGGACCCTCATCCGGACGCATTGCCCGGCGAGCGGGCCGGGAGACCAGGTTCTGCTGCCGACGGTGGCGAACGGGCAGCCCGCCCTCGGCCTCTACATGAGAGGCGAGGACGGGCAGCACCATCCGTTTCAGCTGCAGGTGCTCGATGTCGTGGGCGACCGGGTGGTGCATGTGACGGTGTTCTTCGACACCGAGCTGTTCGCCCTGTTCGGGCTGCCCGAGCACCCCTGACGCCGGCCGCTACGTCTGCACGGACGTCTCGGCCTGGGGTCCCATCGCGGCGGCCGCGGCCTCGACGTCCATCCACATGACCTCCCAGACGTGCCCGTCGAGGTCGCGGAAGGCCCGGCCGTACATGAAGTCGGTCTTCATCTCCTCCGAGCCGGCGGTGATCCAGTCGCTGCCACCGGCGGCGAGCGCGGCGTCGACGAGCCGGTCGACCTCGTCGCGGCTCTCGGCGGACACGCTCATGAGCACCTCACGGGCCGTGGCGGTGTCGCAGATGTCGCCGGTGATGAAATCGCGGAAGCGCGGCTCCTCGAGGAGCATCACGTAGGTCTGTTCGTTGATCTCGAGGCAGGCGGTGTTGGCGTCGCAGAACATCTCGTTGAAGGTGAAGCCGAGAGCGTCGAAGAACGTGCGGGTGGCGGCGACATCCTTGACGGCCAGGTTGGCGAAGAGCATGCGGGACATCTTCAACTCCTTGCGTGTGAGCGGGCGGACGGTACCTCGGGTGAGGGTGTCGAGCAGGTAGACCACCCGGCAGCGGGAAACTCATCGCCCGCCCGGGATCGCCGAAATCCCGGCGCAGAGCCGTGCGAGGAACTATGCTCTGCGGCCGGTGCTCAGCGCACCGAAGCGATGGACCATACCCCAGCGGGTATGTATCCTGGCTTCATCCGGCCGACGGAGACGATCGGCCGTCACAGACACCGCGTCCCACCTCCCTCCCCCCGTAGGCGGGACGTGGCGCCGGGCGTCACGCGCCCGGCGCGGACCCCCTGCCCTCCCCTCCCCTCGGGCAGGGGGTTTGCCGTTTCCGGACCGGCCGGCTCGCGCCCGTCGCACGGCAGGAACAAATCCCCCGGCCGGTCGGTTAGAGTAGTTGAACAGTCAACTACATGCCGAAGGAGCCCGCCATGCCCGCGGTGACCGTAGACAACATCCTCACCCTGCCCCGCATCCCGTCCCCCGCGCCCGACGCCCCCGCCCGTCCCGTCCTCGGCGTCCGTACCGCCCCCGTCGGATACGAGGGTGAGGGTTTCCCCGTGCGCCGGGCATTCGCAGGCATCGACCAGCGCTTCCTCGATCCGTTCATCCACATGGACCAGATGGGCGAGGTGCAGTACGCACCCGGTGAACCCAAGGGCACCCCGTGGCACCCGCACCGCGGCTTCGAGACCGTCACCTACATGATCGACGGGATCCTGGAGCACAAGGACTCCAACGGCGGCGGCGGCACCATCGGCGGCGGCGACACCCAGTGGATGACGGCGGGGTCGGGCATCCTGCACATCGAGGCCCCGCCCGAACATGTCGTGGCCAGCGGCGGCCTGTTCCACGGCGTGCAGTTGTGGGTGAACCTGCCCCGGGACAACAAGATGGCGCAGCCCCGATACCAGGACATCTCCGGCAGCCAGGTGGCCCTGGCCTCCTCCCCCGACGGCGGCGCCCTCGTCCGCGTCGTCGCCGGCGAGATCGGCGGTGTGCGCGGCCCCGGCGTCACCCACACCCCGATCGCCCTCGCCCACCTGACCGTCGCGCCCGGCGCCTCGGTGACCCTGCCGTGGCGCCGGGAGTACAACGCGCTCGGTTACGTGCTCGCCGGGGACGGCACCGTCGGCGCGGAGCGCGCACCGATCCGGGCGGGACAGACCGCCGTGTTCGGACCCAACGGTGACAGCGTCACGTTCACCGCCGCCGCCACCCAGGACTCGCGCACCGCGTCGCTCGAGGTGTTCCTGCTCGGCGGGCGGCCGATCCGCGAGCCCGTGGCGATGTACGGGCCGTTCGTGATGAACACCAAGGCCGAGATCATCCAGGCGTTCGAGGACTTCCAGGCCGGCCGGCTCGGGACCGTCCCGGCCGAACACGAGCAGTTGCCGTAACGCGCGCCGGGACCGGGGCGCGCATCCGAAAGCTGCGCGGCCCGGCCCGTCCGCGCCCCGTTCCGCTCCGTACCCTGAACCGCGATACCTTTCGAGGAGACACCATGACCGACGCCCCGACCATCGACATCCGGCGCGCCGAGGACCGGCTGACGACGAAGATCTCCTGGCTCGATTCGAAGCACTCGTTCTCCTTCGGGCACCACTACGACCCGGACAACACCCACCACGGGCTGCTGCTGGTCAGCAACGACGACACCGTCCTGCCGGGCCAGGGCTTCGACACGCATCCGCACCGCGACATGGAGATCGTGACCTGGGTGCTGCGCGGCAGCCTCGTGCACCAGGACTCGATCGGGCACTCCGGCGTCATCTACCCCGGCCTGGCGCAACGGATGAGCGCCGGGACGGGCATCCTGCACTCGGAGAAGAACGACTCCTGGCGACTGCCCGGCGTCACGGGGCTGCACGCCGGGGAGCACGCCGAACCGGTGCGCTTCATCCAGATGTGGGTGGTCCCGGACGAGTCGGGCATCACCCCCGGCTACGAACAGCTCGAGATCGACGACGAGCTGATGCGCGGCGGACTGGTGCCCGTCGCGACCGGGATCCCCGAGCACCGCGACCACGCCGCCATCCGCATCCACAACAGGTACGCCGGGCTGTCGGTCGCCCGGTTGCAGCCGGGCCGGACGGTCGTCCTACCCGATGCGCCGTACCTGCACGTGTTCGTCGCCCAGGGCACGGCCGAGCTCGAGGGCGCCGGCACCCTGCGGGAGGGTGACGCCGTGCGACTGACCGGGTCCGGCGGACAGCGGATCCACACCGACACGGCCGCGGAGATCCTCGTGTGGGAGATGCACGCGCATCTCGGCTGACCGGGGTGGGCGGGACGCCCCGGTCCCGGCCTCGGTACGGTGACCGAGCGAACCCTCGCTCCGTCCCTCCCGATCCCAGGATGCCTCCCGTGACCGTCACCGCCCCCGAAACCGATCGCCTCAACGCCTTCATGGGTATCGACACCGTGGTCGGGGAGCCCCGAACGGTGGCGTTCCGCCAACCGCTCGGCAACCGGTTTCTCGACCACCGCGGCCGCACCACCGTCGGGTCCGTCGGTGTGCTCACCGACGTCGTGCTCGGCGCCGCCCCGCACCTCGTGTGGCGGGGCCAGGGCCGCGACACCCGGTCCGTACTCACCCAACTCAGCGCGTCGACCGCGAATCCGATTTCCGCCCAGGGGAATCTGCACGGTACCGGCCGCGCCGTCCACGTGGACGAGGACACGGCACTGAGCACCGCGCAGATCCGCGACGACGCAGGCGATCTGGTGATCCAGCTGACGGGGCGGTCCATGGTCGTGAATCGTCCCGCCGTGTTCGACGCAGACTCGTTCGCGGACGCGTCCGGTCTGTCCCGGCCCACCCCCGAACCCTGGACGGATCCGGCGGAGCTCACCGACCGCCCCGGGCTCGACGTAGTCTCCGGCATCGCCGCCGGCACGGTGGCCCGCGGACCGCTCGCGGGACTACTCGGCCTGCGCCTGCAGACCGTCGAGAAGGGCCACGTCACCGCGGTGGTGCCGCCGGTGGAGTGGATGGCCAATCCCATGGGGGCGGTGCAGGGCGGGGTGCTGGTCTCCGTCGCCGACGCCGTCGCCGAACTGGCGGCCCAGACCCTCACCGCCGCCGGCCGGCAGTACCGGCTGCTGAACCTGACCCTCGACTACCTGCGCTCACCCGAGGCGCCGGGACCCGACATGCTCGTCGAGGCGAAGGTCACCCGTGCGGGCCGGCGACTCGCCTCGATCGACACGCACCTCACCGCACCGGACGGCGCGGTCCTGGTGCGGGCCCACGCGAGCGTGCACATGGGTTCGCTCTGAAGGTGTCGGCTTCCGACCGCGCTCGATCAACTCGCCGAGCGGCGGGCGGAGACGACCCTCGTCCGGCCCCCGGGCTCGGACCGTCGCATCAGGGGCGGACGCAGGTCGTACCGGTCAGTGGTCGTCGTAGTGCCCGTCGTGCGCGGCGTGCCGGTGCCCGTCGTGGATGTAGTCCAGGTGATCCCCGTGCGGGACGGCCACGTGCCCGCAGCCTTCACCGTGGACGTGGTCGTGTCCTTCGTGGGCCACATGCTCGGCGGGTTCACACTCGTCGACGTGTCCGTCGTGGACTCGGTGCAGATGCCCGTCGTGCACATAGTCGACGTGGTCGCCGTGTGGCACGGCCACGTGCCCGCAGCCCTCGCCGTGGGCGTGTTCGTGGCCTGCATGTTCTCGGTGGGTGGTCATCGCCGCGCTCCTCGGACAGACGAAACCGTTTCGCGCTTCCCAGTCTCCCACCGTCGTCCGTGGTTCGGAAACAGAGCCGCCGGTGATCCTGCTGTTCGTGTTCGAGGCGGTCACCGGGCGCCGCGTGCACCACTGACAGGTCCCGGGTCGGCACGGGGTGCGGGCTCCTCGGCAGGCCCTCAGGTAGCCCGCCGTCAGGCCGCCTGCCGGGCGACGACGACACCCGCGGCGCCGAGGCGCGGGAACCGCATGTCCGAGATGGGGGTGACGCTACCGAGGCGGTTGGTGACGAAGGCGATCGACAGGCCGGTTTCCGGATCGGCGAACGCGCCGGAGCCGCCGAAGCCGAAGTGGCCGATCGACTGCAGCGGCTGCTCGCGCAGGGCGACCCAGCCCGGGTGGTAGCCCAGCCGCCAGTTCGGGCGGATACCGAGCACGTAGTCGCGGCGACGGGTCTGCACCTCCAGGACCTGTTCGAGGGTCTCCTCCTTCAGCAGCCGCGCCCCGCCGAGTTCGCCGGCGTTCGCGAGGGCCCCGTACATCCGGGCCAGCGCGCGAGCGGTGAACACCCCGTTCCACCCCGGCATCACCGCGTCGTGCGCCGCGGGGCTGCGGGCCAGCTCGTCGAAGCCTTCGGCCATGCCCGCTTCGGCGACGCCGCGCAACCCGGGCAGCCGCGACAGCACGGTGCCGGTGACCGCCCACGGCGCGGGGGTCGGATTCAGCCGGGGGAACACCCGGGCGATGCGGTGCCGATCTTCCTGCGGCACGTGGAACCAGAACTCGCGCAGACCGAGTGGGCCGGCGATCTCCTGCTCGATCAGCTCGGTGAAGGACAGGCCGGTCACCCGGATAGCGATCTCGGCGACGAGGTTGCCGTAGGTGACGGCGTGATAGCCGGGGCCGGCGAGCCGGCGCGGGTCCGGCGCGGCTGCCGCGAGGGCGGCCGCCACCGCGTCGGAGTCGAGCAGCCCGAAGCGTCCCGGCACGAGGCCGCGCGCGCGGTGCAGGCCGGCGCGGTGCGACATCAGTTCCCGGACGGTGATGGATTCCTTCCCGGCGGCTCCGAATTCGGGCCAGTACGCCGCGACCGGTTCGTCGTAGTCGACGAGCCCGCGCTCGGCGAGCCGGTGCAGCACGGTGCTCGCGACGCCCTTGCCGGTGGAGAACGACAGCGCCACCGTGTCGTGGGTCCAGCGCTTGTCCCGGGACGCCCAGCCCGCCCAGATGTCGAGCACCGGTTCGCCGTGCAGGTACGCGGCCAGCGCCCCGCCGCCCTGCCGGGTGTCGCGGAACATCTTGAAGAACCGGTCGGCAACCGGCAGGAAGCGAGGGTCGACGATCATCTCCGTCCGGGGGTGCTCGCCGTCCACCCGCCTGGTCGCTCCGGTGTCGGAACTCATGGCGCCACTCCTACCGCGGCCTCCAGTTGTGACAGAGACCGCTCTGTCAGAGGTATCAACGCTTCGATGTCCGGTATTACTTCCCCACCGGCCACATATCCGAAGCCGACTCGGTCGGCATACGAGCACACCGTGACGTTGAGAGCCATCCCGTCGTACACGATCGACACGGGGTAGATCTCCTCGAGGTGGGCGCCGTTCCAGTACAGCTCGGTACGCGGGCCGGGCACGTTGGAGATCGGAAGGTTGTAGCCGGGCCGCACCCTCGGGTCGAACGGGAGCATCGGGACCAGAATGGTCGGCAGGATGCTCGGAGCTGCCACCAGCAGCGACGGCACCGGCCCCAGCGACGCGACGCGCTCCTTGGCCACCTGCATCGACCGGTGGATCAGGCCCAGCCGGTCGGCCGGATCGGCGAGGTCGGTGCCCAGGGTGCACACCGCGGTTCCGAACGCATTGCCCGCCGTCCCGCCGTCCTCCCGCCCGCGTACCGAGACCGGGCAGATCGCCACCAGGGAGTCACCGGGCAGTTCGTCGTGCTCGGCGAACCACGAGCGCATCGCCCCGGCCACAACGGCCGTGACGACGTCGTTGCCGGTCACCCCCGCCGCGTGCTGGATCGCGCGCAGCCGCGCCTTCGGCCAGCCGGCGGCCGCGAAGGTGCGGCCGGCTCCGAGAGGGCCGTTGAGCCGGGTGCGGGGCGCCGCGAACGGCAGCACGGTGGTGTCGGTGGTCAGGCCCTGCACCGTGGAGCGGACCTGCCCTTCGACGGTCCGACGGACCAGACCCATCCCGGAGGCGACCGTCCCGACGGCCGAGCGGGCCAGGGCGAGCGGGGTGGGAAGCCCGCCGTGCGCGGACCCGGGCCGGTCCCGCCCGCCGGTGGCGAAGAACGGGGACATCGACCGACGATCGGGGTCCGGCGACATCGACTCCTCGATCATCCGCAGGCCCGCGATCCCGTCGAGGACCGCATGGTGGACCTTGATGTAGAGCGCGTACCGGCCGTCGGGAAGGCCGTCGACGAGGTGCGCCTCCCACATCGGGCGGGAGCGGTCGAGGGGCTCGGCATGCAACGCGCCCACCAGCTGCCACAACTCGTCCCGTCCGGCGCCCGGCGGCAGCGACGCCCGCCGCACGTGGTAGCTCAGGTCGATGTCGTCCACGTCGCGCCAGGCCCACCACCCGCCGGTGTCCACTCCCCGGTGCGCCCGGCGCCGCAGCACCGGATCCACCTCGCCGCCCCGGCCGAGGGCGTCCCGGTACGCGTCGTCGACGAACCGCGGGCCGGCATCCTCGGGCGGGTCGAGGATCAGCACCACCGCGACGTGCATGGGGTTGGCCAGCAGCTCCGCCGTCATGAGAACGGCGTCGATCGGGTCCATCAGACCCACATGCTCACCCCGCTTCCACGTGTCTGTGAGGCTTCGGTCACGGTAACTCGAGCGGGACGCGTCGCGGGCCGGGACGGCCGGTCGCGCACGCGCAGGCCCGTGCCGGGTGCGGAGAATGGGTGTAAGGATGGACGACATGACCATCGTGGAGCATTCCCGGGCTCGGCACTCGGGCATCGACCTGACCCACCTCGACGAGAGCACCCGAGCGCAGGACGATCTGTTCGAGCACGTCAACGGGCGCTGGCTCGCCGAACACGAGATCCCCGCCGACCGGGCCCTCGACGGCGCGTTCCGCACGCTGTTCGACAAGGCCGAGGTCGACGTCCGCACCCTCATCGAGGAGGCGGCCGCGTCCTCGGCCGAGCGGGGCACCGACGCGCAGCGCATCGGCGACCTGTACGCGAGCTTCCTGAACACCGAGGCCGTGGAGGCGGCGGGGCTGAGCCCGATCGCCGGCGAGCTGGCCGCCGTGGCGGACGCCGCGGACCGGGCCGAGCTCGCGGCCGTGCTCGGGCGGCTGCAACGCGTCGGGGTCGGCGGCGCCGTCGCGCACTACGTCGACACCGACGCGAAGAACTCGTCGCGCTATCTGATGCACACGACGCAGTCCGGCCTCGGCCTGCCCGACGAGTCGTACTACCGCGAGGACGGCCACGCCGAGATCCGGGCGCAGTACGTCGCGCACATCGGGCGCATGTTCGAGCTGACGGGCATCGGGCACGACCCGCAGCGGGTCCTCGACCTCGAAACCCGGCTGGCCGCCGGGCACTGGGACGTGGTCAAGCGGCGCGACGCCGACCTGTCCTACAACCTGGTGACGTTCGAGGCGCTGACCTCCGGTCGGCCCGGCTTCGACTGGCGCGGCTGGATCGACGCGCTCGGCGCCACCGAGGAGCAGTGGGCCGAGATCGTGGTCCGCCAGCCGGACTTCCTCGACACGTTCGCGCGGCTGTGGGCCGACGCGCCCCTCGAGGACTGGAAGGCTTGGGCCACCTGGCGGGTCCTGCACGCCCGCGCCCCGTACCTCACCGAGGCGCTCGTCGCCGAGAACTTCGCGTTCTACGGCCGCACCCTGACCGGCGCGCAGGAGATCCGCGACCGGTGGAAGCGCGGCGTGGCGCTCGTACAGGACCTGCTCGGCGAGGCCGTCGGCAAGCTGTATGTGGAACGGCACTTCCCGGCCGAGGCCAAGGCCCGCATGCAGCACCTCGTCGCCAACCTGCAGGAGGCGTACCGGCGCAGCATCGCCGATCTGGAGTGGATGAGCCCGCAGACCCGCGAGGCGGCGCTGCGCAAGCTGGAGAAGTTCACCCCCAAGATCGGCTACCCGGACAAGTGGCGGGACTACTCGGCCGTGACGATCGACGCGGGCGATCTGGTCGGCAACTACCGCAGCGGCTACGCCGCCGAGTACGACCGCGACCTGGCCAAGCTCGGTGGGCCGGTGGACCGCGACGAGTGGTTCATGACGCCGCAGACCGTCAACGCCTACTACAACCCGGGTATGAACGAGATCGTGTTCCCTGCCGCGATCCTGCAACCGCCGTTCTTCGACCTGCACGCCGACGACGCCGCCAACTACGGCGGGATCGGCGCCGTCATCGGCCACGAGATCGGGCACGGCTTCGACGATCAGGGCGCCAAGTACGACGGCGACGGCAATCTCGAGAACTGGTGGACCGACGACGATCGCACCGAGTTCGGCAAGCGCACCGCGGCACTGATCGCGCAGTACGACGAGTTCGAGCCGAAGGCGCTCGCCGGCCATCGCGTCAACGGCAGCTTCACCATCGGCGAGAACATCGGCGACCTCGGCGGGCTGTCCATCGCGCTGAAGGCGTACGAGATCGCACTCGACGGCGCCGAGGCGCCCGTGATCGACGGCCTCACGGGCCTGCAGCGGGTGTTCTTCGGCTGGGCGCAGGTGTGGCGGACCAAGGTCCGCGACGAGGAGGCGCTGCGCCGGCTCGCCGTGGACCCGCACTCGCCGCCGGAGTTCCGCTGCAACGGGGTGGTGCGCAACATCGACGCCTTCTACGAGGCGTTCGACGTGCGTCCCGGCGATGCGCTGTATCTCGCGCAGGAGGAGCGCGTGCGGATCTGGTGAGCCGGACGCCGGTGCGCCGCGCCCCCCGACGGGGCGGCGTACCGGCGCCCGACTAGGAGCGCGAGGCCTGAGGTACCGAGATCCCGCGCGAGCCGAACCAGGCCATCGGGTCCATCTTGGCGCCGCCCGGCTGCCACACCTCGAAGTGCAGGTGCGGCCCGGTGGACTGGCCTCGGTTGCCCATCGTGGCGATCACGTCGCCCGCCCGCACCTGCTGGCCGACGGACACGAGCGACTCGTTGATGTGCCCGTAGACGCCGATGGTGCCGTCGTCCTGCTGGATGCGAACCCACAGCCCGAAGCCGGAGGCGGGACCGGATTCGATCACGGTGCCGTCGGTGACCGACTTGATCGGCGTGCCGATGGCGTTGGCGATGTCGATGCCGTTGTGCGCCGTGCCCCAGCGGGGCCCGAAGCCGGAGGTCAGCGCCCCGACGGTCGGGAAGACGGCGCTCGGGCGGCTCGCGAGTTCCCGTGCGATCCGCTCGGACTCCTGCTGGGCGAGGCGTTCGGCCTCCTGCTGGGCGAGGCGCTCCGCCTCGCGCTGGCGCTCCGCGGCCTCCGCGGCGAGGCGCGCGGCCTCCCGCTCGGCGGCGCGCTGCAGCTGGTCGACGTACCGGTCGGTGCCGGCGTCCGGAAGC
>NZ_PCZU01000087.1:16986-17194 GCF_002887785.1 Rhodococcus sp. ENV425 | reverse complement strand
CTTCGGCTACTCGCTGCCCGACGACCTGCTCTCCGGCACCGGCCTGCGCGCCGCCCTGTCCGGTATCACCATCAGCATCCCGGTGATCGGCACGTGGATGCACTGGCTGATCTTCGGGGGCGACTTCCCGGGCATGCTCATCATCCCGCGCCTGTACGTCGCGCACGTGCTGCTGTTCCCGGGCATCATCCTCGCGCTGATCGCGGCT